>CALBXO010000311.1 GCA_937890335.1 uncultured Pseudomonadota bacterium
CGGGTCCGTTTGACGTTGTGATCATGAACCCGCCGTACGTGGGCGAGAAGGGGAACAAAGCGCTCTTTGACGAGGTGCGCGGACTGGGGGCCCCGTGGTCGTCGCGGTGCGCGGCGCGGATGGACTACCTCTACTTCTTCCTGCATCTGGGGCTGGACGTGCTCGAACCGGACGGGGCCTTCGCGGCGCTGACGACGGCCTATTGGCCGGCGGCGACTTCGGCGGCGGGTCTTCGAGCTGACCTTCTGGCACGGGGGCATGTGGAGCGGTTCGTACGGTTCACGGGAAAGGGCCTGTTTGGCACGGCGCCAGGGCAGCACAACCTCGCGGTGGCGGTCCGGCGTCAGGACGGTGGCGGCCCCGGCTGGTCCTGGTGTGACGCGCGATGGACGGGGACGGTTCTGGAGAACGGACCCGTGGAGCGGCTGGAGGCAACGCTGCCCGACGGTTCGTGGCAGCCGTTCCTACGCGCGGAGGACGCCGCCTGGCTCGCCGCTCTGGATTGGGACACGACGCTCGGGCAGGTCGCCGTAGACAGGCAGGGTGTGGTGAGCGGCTGCGACCGCATGCACGATGGGCCCTTGTTTGTCCTGGACGCGGCGGAGGCGCAGGCGCGGGGGTGGCTGGGTGCGTGGTTTCTTGAACCGCTGCTGCGAGGCTCGGAGATCCGACCTCTTTTGGAAGCCGGGCAGGGGGCGCAGCACGTCCCGAGTGCCTACGTCCTGTACCTTGATGGCACCAGGACACCACCCTTTGACGTTCTGTCGCACCTGTCGCGCGCCCGCGCGCGGCTCGAGGATCGTCGGGAGACCAAGCTCGGCAAGCGCCCTTGGTGGGCGCTGCATTGGCCGCGGGACAGGGAGCTGATGCGCCGTCCCAAATTGGTGACCGCGCGGCGGGCGCCAGCACCGGCCTTCTACCTGGACCGAGAGGGGCTGGTCGTGAACAGCGATTGCACGTGGATCGTGCCGGAGCGTGTCAGTGCCGAGGTGCTGCAGGCAGCGCTGCACCACGCAGACGTAGCGCGCCTGCTGGCGCTGACCGGGAAGTGGAAGGGGGCGCTGTGCGAGTTCTATTCAGAGCCGCTGCGCAGCCTGCGTCTACCGCTGGGCGCGGGCGTCAACGCTATTCGCGAGCGCCGATGACGTCGTAGGTGAAGCCGGGCGCGCCCGAGATGCGGAACATGCCGGCGGTGCAGTCGGTGATGGGTCCGTTGAGGGCCTTGATCACGCTGTTGCAGCTGGCCTCGTCCAGGTCCTGCAAGCGTCGGTAGGCGACGAGCTCAATGTCGAGTCCTGCGTTGAGTACCTTGAACCGCTCGAGGTAGGTGCGCTGAAGGGACTTCTCCGCGTCGGAGTTGACCGGCCAGTTCACGGCGTACCACACGATGGGGCGGTCGCCCTGGTACTCGGCGAGCATCGCGTAGTGCCCGTCGGGGATGTTGTTGGCGTCAGCCTGGAACTCATCCGGATCCGGCTCGGAGCTCAGCGCCAGGAAGTCGGCGTCGGCGTAGAGGGTCTCAGCGATTTGCTCCCAGGCGTAGCGGCGCTCGCTCCACGTCACCGTGGCGCGGTCCCCGGTCTCGGTGTAGCGCGCGGCGACGTGCGAGATGAGGCGGTCGTAGTTGAGGCCCGCGCTGACTTTCACGTTGGGGTGGGCCTCTTTGATGGCGGCCCGCGCCTCTGCGTAGAAGCTGACGAAGTTGGCGAACTCAGTGGGGCTGTTGGGCCATTTGCGGGTCGGTGTGGCGCCCAGGAGCAGCCGCTCCATCTCGTTGCCGACCACGACGTGGGTGACGGTGTGATCTTCGGACGCCTCGTCGATGCCGTCGATCATCGCCTCGATGATCTCCTCGCGCATGTCGTCGCGCCACAGGCCGTATTCGCCCGGTTGGTCAAACTGCGTGATGAGCTTGCCGTCCCAGCGGACGAGCCAGGTCTCCGAGACCCGGAAGAGGTCAAAGACGAGGACGTACTGGCTCCACGCTGTGTGCCCCTTGTCCGTGACATGTTCCTCGATCTCGTCAAAGAGGTCCCCCATCCGCTTCTTGGGTTGGTAGCGGGACGGGTTCATCCGGGCGCCATCAGGGTCAAACCGCGCGTCGGTCTCGTCCAGGATGGGCATGGTGAGCACCGTGCCGCCGAACTCGGTGGTCAGCGCCGCAAAGGTCGCGTCCTGCGGCAGCAGGGCGAGGTCCGAGCGGTACTCGTTGCCGCGAGGCACGGGCAGCGTCAGCGGCAGGTAGGTGTTGTCGGCGCTGAAGACGAGTGGCTCGCCCTCAAGGCTGGGCTCAGCCGCGCTCAGTCGGTCGTCATCGACAGCCTTCTGGTCGGCAGCGTCCTCGCCGCAGCCGGCGAGCAGGGAGAGACAGAGGAGGATGGGCAGGGTTCGGTTCATGCGCGTTATCTCACACACGCGCGCACCCGATTGCAACAGCACCGGTTCGTGGGCGCTGACGTCAGGGTTTCAGGAGCTCATCGATGCGCGCTTCGAGTTTGTCCATTTTGCCCTCGGAAGCGCCAATGTACACCTCACGGATGACGCCGGCCTGGTCCATGAGCAGGAGGGTCGGATACGCCTGTACAAAGAAGGCCTTGTTGGCCTCCCGCTCCTTGCCGTCGAGACCGATGGGGTACTCGATCTTGGTCCCTTTGAGGAATTTGGCGACGGTCGCCTTGTCTTCGTCGGTGACGCCGAGCACGACGACACCTTTCTTGGCGTACTTGCGGTGCAGGGCGTTGAGGCGGGGGATTGTCGCGCGGCAGGGGCCGCACCAGGTGGCCCAGAAATCGATGACCACGATCTTGCCGTTGAGCGACGCCCGCGAAACCGGTCCGCCCTTCCCGCGGGTCGCGACCTTGAAGTCAGGTGCCGGCTTGTTGAGGAACTGGCCCCGCAACAAGTCCAGCCTGTCGGGGCGAATGGCGAGGAGCAGCGGCACTTCCAAGACCTTTTTTCCGCGCCGAAGCTTGAAGACGACCTTGGTGGCGGGCTTTGTGCCGCCGACGGAGGCCACCAGCTGCGGAATGTCCTTCACATCCTGCCCCTGGAATTGCAGGACGATGTCGCCGGTTTGGATCCCCGAGGTCTCCGCCGGTGAGCCCTTGAACACGTTCTCGACGGCCACGAGTTCGACGCCGTCGACCAGGGTCGTCGTGAGGCCGACGCCCAGCCAGCCTTTGTCGCGCACTCCGACGTTCTGGTCTGGGGCCGCCTCCGGGATGGGCAGTCCCTGGGCCGTGGCCACTTCGGCGAGCGTGACTATGGCCAGCAGCGCGAACAGGATCAGTGTGGATTTGCGCATGGCCTCCTCGCCATCGGTGGGTACCTTTTCAACTGCGCGGGCATGTTATCTAATTCGCCCGACGCGCGAAGACCAGTCGTTCATTTGGATAAGATATGCTCGCGACCATTCTCGTAATCGTAATTGGACTCGCGGTGGCCGCCATAGGGGCGTTCGCCGGGAACGTGTTCAAAGACACAATGGGCATGAGCAAAGCCCAGAAGGTGCGGCGCGGCGTTGGCCTGGCCATCGCGGTGCTCGGTGGTTGGATCGCCGTCGGCGCCTTTGTGGAGAGCGCGCCGGTGGAGGGCACGGACCTCAATTGGCAGACGGAGGCCCAGTACGAGGCGGCGCTCGCGTCGGCGAAAGATCAAGGCAAGCCCGTCCTCATCGACTTCTGGACCGAGTCCTGCACCAACTGCAAGGTGATGGAGAAGAATACCTTCAAACACCCGGAGGTTGCGCCCATTCTTCAGTCCGAGTTCGTGTTGATCAAGCTGAACACGAACATCCTCTACGACGACTACAAACCCCTCTATGACGAGCTGACAGCCCGGTACGCCAACATCGAGACACAGCCGTATGTGGTCTTCCTCAACGGCAACGGCGATTTCCTCAAACAGTTCAGCTTCAATGGGCTCAAGGAGAAGGAGGAGTTCGCACCCATCCTGCCTCAGGTCAGAGACGCCAGCGCGGAGGCCGGCGACAGCGGGCTCGCCGGTCAGATCGCCAACGAGGGCCTGGCCGTCGTTCTGCTGCTCATCTTCCTGGGGGGAATCGGCGCGTCCCTCACGCCGTGCGTCTACCCGCTGATCCCCATCACGGTCGCTGTGTTTGGCGCCCGGACCGCGCAGTCGCGGCTGCAGGCGTTTGGGCTCAGCTGTGTTTACGTATCCGGGATGGTCGTGTTCTTCGTGGCCATGGGCTTGATAGCCGCCACCGTAGGTCGGGGAATCGGGGCGCTGATGAACAGCCCCTGGGTGCTCGGCGGCCTGGCCATCATGTTCATCGTCATGGGTCTTGGTTCCTTTGGCCTGTTTGAGATGAACCTGCCGTCGTCCATTCAGAACAAACTGAGCCAGGCGGGCGGCAAGGGCCTTGGCGGCGCGTTCGTCATGGGCTTGGTGGCGGGCCTTGTGGCGACGCCGTGTGTCGGTCCGATTCTCGTGTCCGTGTTGGTCTTTGTGGCCCAGAGCCAGGATCTGCTGCTCGGCGCTGTGCTGCTGGCCGTGTTCGCGCTCGGCATGGGCCTGCTGTTCCTCGTCATCGGAACGTTCGCTGGGATGCTCAGCCGGCTGCCGCGGTCTGGGCCGTGGATGCTCGGCGTCAAGACCGTCTTTGGCATCGTGTTCATCGTCGTCGCATTCTACTACCTCAAGAACGCCGTGCCGGCGCTCAAGGCCCCGATCTACGCGGCCTGGAAGCTGGCGGCGCTCGTCGCCTGACGCTCCCCTGGAGCCGTCACTGAAGCCACGCAGGCCGGGCCTGCACAGGAGTCCCATGCGCAGCGAAGCACCCAAGAGCAAGAACATCACCTGGCACTTTGGCAAGGTCACCCGAGACGACCGCGCGAAGATGAAAGGCCACAAGGGCGTCACTCTGTGGCTCACGGGTCTGTCGGGCAGCGGCAAGAGCACCATCTCTCGGGCGCTGGAGGAGGCGCTGTCCGGCCGCGGGGTCCACACGTACGTGCTGGACGGCGACAACATCCGTCACCACCTCAACCGCGACCTCGGTTTCACGCCCGCCGACCGCACCGAGAACATCCGGCGCATCGGGGAGGTCGCCCGTCTGATGACGGACGCTGGTCTTGTGGTCATCACGGCCTTCATCAGCCCGTACCGGGCTGATCGGGAGCGCGCCCGCAGCATCCAGAAGCCCGGCGATTTCCTGGAAGTGCACCTGGATGTAGACGTGGCCACCTGCGAGTCCCGCGACCCCAAGGGGCTCTATGCCCGCGCCCGCAGCGGCGAGATCCAGAACTTTACGGGCATCTCAGCGCCGTACGAGGCCCCGGAGGCGCCCGAGATCAGGCTGTCCACTGGGGAAATGACGCCGGAAGTCTGCGCGGAACAGGTCATCGCCTACCTTGAGGCCGAGGGCTACCTGGGCTGACGCCGGGACCGCATGGCCAATCGCGTCGCGCGCGGCGGACACCTGCATGCAGTCGGTCAGCCGGCGGCCGTGGCTCGCGGTGGCCCGACCTGACCGCCGATGTGGGCCTGCAACCCCTGCTGGCGGTCGGCCAGCCGGTTCCGGTGGGGCGTGACGGACGGGCTTGACCGCCCATGTCGGCCTGCGCACCATGCGCCATGCGCTGCGTGTTCCTGCTGGTCGTGACAGTTTCCATTTTGGGCTGCGGCTCCGTACCGGATACCGAGGGCGGAGCGCGTCTCCTCGCGGCGGCAGAGCCTCGCGCGCCGCTGACCCTGGACGCAGGACTGCTCCGCACCGAGGTGTTTGTCCTCGACCAGAGTGGGCAGTGGCGCTCGTCACAGCAGGTGCTGGACCTTGGCTCTGCACTGCCGCTCACGCTCACATCGAAGATGCTGGTCGCCGCCCAGCCCGGGCGTGGGCCGCACGGCCCGACACATCGGTTCAGAAACGCGAGAGGCGACACGTTGGAGTCACGCTCTACCCGGATCGCAGGCGTCCGTTTTGCGGGCCGGCTTTGGGTGGACTCTTTGGCCGCGGAGGCCGTCTGGCACGAGGACTACGCGCCTCCGCTGCGCTTCGGTGTCGTGGGCTGGCCACTGCTGGCGCAGGAGCGAATCACTGTGGACCTGGCGGCCGGGGTTCTGACGCTGGCCCCGTCCCAGGCTACGTGCCATGGGACACCGATCGTCGTGGACGGCCGCGGTGTGGTCGTCTCGGTGGACGTCGATGGAGAGCGCATCGATGCAATTCTCGATACGGCCGCGACGGCGACCATCACCACGGACAAACGGCTCGCGCGGGCGAAGTCTGTGCGAATGGGCGACCGTGTGGTCAACGTCGGCCCCATTCACCACCTGGACCTGCCAGGCCTCCCGGCGCCCCTGTTGATCGGCGTCCCATTTTTCGCGGCGCACCGCGTGACCATCGACTTGCCTGGCGAATGCCTCGTCGTCCACGCGAAGTGATATGCCCCGCACGCAGGGTCTCGGCCGACCCGGCGACTGCCAGATTTGGATCTTGGCTTCGAACTGCCCGCGCGACTGGCACTCAGGGTGTGCGCGGCCAAAGGGTTGGGTGCGTGCCGCCGAGCGCCTGGACCTGACACGCGCAGATTCCCGCGCGGGTTTGCGACGCGCGGACACTGCGACGGATCTCGAAGGCATCGCGAAGGAGGGATTGTGCGTCGCCTGGTCGGGCTGACCGGGCCTCGATCCAGGTCAGCGCGAGCTGGCGGTGTTCCCGCGCGGCGGCATCCGCCTGTGCCAGGGCACCGACGGTGTCCTCCCACGCCGTCCATTGCTCCAACGCCCCGCGCAGCAGCTCGGCTTGCTGGAGCAAGAGGGACTGGCCTTCAAGGCGGACGGAGGCCGCGCGCAGCGCGAGCGTGTCGGCTTTTCGCGCCGCGTCCAGTCCGAGGGGAATCTCCACCGCGAACCGGCCCTCGACCACGGGACGCTCGCCTGCAAACCGCGGCGTGTAGCCCATGGAGATCCAGGCGAGCCAGGGCAAGCGCTTGGACGTCTCGCGCTGTGCGAGGCTCGACAGCCGCGCCTGTTCTGCGTCCATTCGTGCCCATAGCGGGTGGGCGACAAGTGCCCGCTCGAGACGCTCGGGCGTCAAATCGAGCCGGCCCCCCGGCGACGAGAGCCCCGGAAGCGTGCCCCCGGTGAGCCCGGACATCGGCGCCGGTTTGGGCTGGCTCTTGAGCAAGGCGTTCTGCAGGGCCAGGGAGCGCACCCGGTGCTCGGGGTCCGAGATGAGGCTCTGGTCGCGAAGGTCGTCCAGCCAGCTCTGAACGAGCGCCAGGTCGAAGCGCAGTTGTTCCCAGGCCTCGAGGTCGAGGCTCGCGGACGTGGCGTCCACCGCTTCCAGACACCGTGCCGCGGAGTGCTCGCTGGCGTCGAGGTCCACCTGCGCCACGTCGCCGTCCACCGTGGCGCGGTGCGCGGCCTTGTCGGCCTGAAGCCGCCACAGGTTCTGAAGCGGTACCCGCACCTCGGTTCTGGGGCGCTGAACCCTGCCGCGCACCAAGGCATCGGCCATGTCCAGATCGGAGACACGTACCTGGACGCCGTCGACCACCGTGGCGGCTGGCTGGGCGTCATAGCCGCTGTGCGCGAGCTTGCGCCGTTGGTCCAGCAGCTGGTCTGGCGTCGTGTCGGCGGCGGGGGGCGCCATGACACTCGGGCCGGCACAGCCGGTGGCGAGGAGAAGCGAGCACATCACGTGCAGGAGTGGTGTGCGCATCATCGGTGAATCTCCACGTGGAGCAGGGTGCCCGGGATCAGCCTGCAGTCCTGGGGGATCTCGAGGTAGACCGGCAGTCCCCAGACGGCCCCTGGGAGGCCCATGCGCTGAACCTGCCCTGGCGCCTGGGCGACGCTGCCCCCGACGCGCGCCACGCGCGCCGGGTGTGCGCACCCAGCGACGCTGGCCGTGCTCTCCGGTGTGGGGAGCGCGCCTGCCGGCGCGTCTGCCGGGAGAAAGGCGATCAGCTCATGCGCGTCGTCAGGGACGATCTCCGCCAGAGTCGGTACCGCCTCCGTCCGCGCGCCGGCAGTGGCGATTTGGGCCACGCGCCCGGAGATGGGGGCGCGGACCGTCAGCCGGCTGTGGTCCTCGTCGAGGTGGCGCTTTCGGGCGCGGAGCTGCTGGAGCCGGGCCTGGGTGAGGCGCGCCTGGGCTGCGCTGAGCGCCGCTGCGTCGAATGTGGTCAGCGTGGGTCGGTCGGCCCGCACACGCGCAGCGCGCGCTTGTCCCGTCCACATGTCCCGTTCGGCGGTCGCCGCGCTGATCCTTTGGTCGGCTTCCAGCAGCGCGGTCTTCGACTCGAGCCCCTGTGCCACAAGCTGCGCGACGTTGGCCCGCCATCTCTGCGCGGCGGCCAACTGCTGGGACGCGCTGTTGCGGCGGGACGTGGCCACCTCGAGCTGCCGCGCATCGGCTTGCTCGAGCGCGTCCACCTGAAGCGCCAGACGATCGGTCTGCACGCCTGCCTCCAGGCGCTCAAACGCCAGCTGCGCTTCCAGTGCGCTGATTTCTCGGGCCACGGTCTCCCGTTCACGCTCCACATGGGTGGCGGAGAGGGTCAGCAGGAGGTCGCCCGGCTGCACCCGCTGCCCTGGCTTCACATGGACCTGCGCGACCGTGGTGACGAGCAGGGTCTCCACAAGGACCGAGGGACTGTGCGCCACGGCGGTGGCCTGGATGGCCTGGCCGCCGCGGGCGCCTACCAGCGCACCAAAGCCGACGAGGCTCGCGACAAAGACGAGTGCGGCGACCGGCCGCGCCGACACAGAGTCGGACCAACGCATCGCGCGGCGCCTCCAATTGCGGGCGATGGAGCCTGTCTCAGTGGGGGCATGGGCCATGGGAGACTCCAGGTGGCGTTCCTCACGCGTGCCGTGAGGGCCGCAATCCTCAGTATTCGAGAGTGGCATCTTGCACCAACACGCGGACATCCTGGGCCCCAAAGGTCCGGCGCAGCCGCTTGAGCAGCTTTGACTCGCCCCCGGGGTTCCAGAGTTTGATCTGGAATGTGTGTTCGACCAGCTCGCCTTGCGCCAGCTCGCCGGTGCTCAGGAGCTCGAACGTCCTGCAGTACTCGGCGAGCACAGGATGCAGATCGGTACTGTCCGAGCCGGTGGGCAAACGCAGCCGCAGCAGACCGTCGTAGCGCCGCCGGGAGCCCAGCACGCCCAGATGGAGGTAGATGGCCACGGCGCCAAAGGCGACCGTTCCGAGGCCGGCGCTCGTCCAAGCTTCTACCCCGACCGCGACGCCGGAGGTCACCGATGCCATGAGAAAGATGAGGTCGCGCGGCGCCTTGAGCGTGTTCCGGAATCGAATCATGGACAGGATGCCAAACAGGCCGATGCCGGCGATCCACGACTGGCCCATCGCCTGGACCAGAACGACCGCCGCCAACGGGGCGAGGATCAACGTCTGGGTGAACCCCCGCGAGTAGCTCAGTCCCCGGAAGGTGTACTCGTAGGCCCACCCGAGCAGCTGCCCGCAGATGAACGCCCCAAGGAGTCCGACGGCGACGTTACTGACGTTGAGGCCCACGGGTGATGTGGCGCTCAATTGGGCGAGGAGAGACTCCATTCAGGACCTCCAGACGATCTGGCTCTGGGACAGCCCCACCCCGCAGGTGGCGATGCCCGAGCTGTATTTGGAGAAGCCGACCCGCCCGAGGTCGTGCTCGCGGATGATGCGACTCATCCACAGCGGCATCTGCGGCTCACATTTGAGCTCCAGCATCACGACGGACGTGACGCCGTCCGGCAGCTTCGCGCCCGCGTCCAGGTACCGCCACTCGAGCGGTGCGGTGCCCGGGTACAGATTCCAGTCCAGCGGGTCGGTGGGCGCGGCCGTGATGCTTCGGTCAAAGGTGACGCGCGCGTAGCTGTCCACGGTGCTCTGGTAGGCCTCGCGGTCGTAGCACACCGTCAGCTTCGGCTCGGCGCCGCTGCGCAGGGCGAGGAACTGGAAGCGCTCCAGGACGCGGCGCGCGGGTCCCGGCTCCTCAAAACCTGGTGGCAGCGTCCCGCGTGCAGCCGACTGCGCGGTTTCCCGCGGCACCGTGACACGGAGTTTGTGGACGACCTGGTTCACCTTTCTCTTGATCTCCATATGGGCCGGACCGTCAGGCCCGTACGTTCGTATCCGAAGCTTGAACCGGTCCGACTGGCCTTCGAGCTTGGCTCGGTGAAAGGCGAGGCCGGGCGTGTCGAGGTAGAGGGACGCGATGGGGTAGCCGGCGCGTCCTCCCACTGTGTTGAAACGGTCCGGGCTGACCCAGGGCGCAATTGCCCTCCTGACTCGGGCTGCCGTGTGCTCGTCGAGAGCATACTTGAGCTCGAGTCGCTCAAAGACCTGCGGTTGCATTGTCATTGCCGCGGGTTGGCTGCGCTCAGAATTGGGTCAGCTCGAGGCCATCGTCGAAGATCTCGCCAATTCCGCGGGCATACCTCTTGATGGAGGGTCCCTCCTCGACCACGGTCATCACGTCGTCAAACGTGCCCGCCTTGGTGTCGTAGGAGTCGCCCAGCGCCGTGATCTCGGAGCTCTCCACCTCGTCGGAGTCGGGGCGGTAGGAGGCGATGAAGATCAGCCCGACCTTCGGGTCTCCGGGCATGGCGATGGACGGCAGTGCGCCGTCCTCGCCGGCGGCCCAGACTTCCTTCTCGACGAACTCGCCGTCCTCGTAGATGTCCTCGTCCTCGCCGAAGCTGCAGACGGTCCCGTCCGGGGCCTGGGCAAAGTAGTTGCGGGACTCGGCCACCAGGTCCTCAATCTCGTCCACGGTGTCGCCTTCATAGCTCTTGTGCATGACCACGCGCGTGACCACGCCAAACACCTCCTGCGTCTCATCCAGCACCTCACTGACGGCGCGCGCCGGGTCCTCGCCGGCCTCGAGTCCCTCGATCACGTGCACGTCACCGACGGCCATCGGCAGGTAAGGGTTGTCGATGGTGGTGGAGAACGGCCCGTTCGCGGGGTTGCAGACCTCGAGCTCCTGCGGGAAGGCGGAGCCGTTGTTTCCGTTGTTGCCGTCTTCGGCCGCGGGGTCGCCGCACGCGGCAAACAGCGCCAGGAGCGGAACAAGCAGGACAGTGATGGTGCGCGTCTTCATGGGTGTTCTCCGGATCAATCGGGGTGGCTCATCTGAAAGTACGTCGTGCTTCGGACAGTGAGGACGGCCGGGCCGTGCTCGGTGTCCAGCGAGGTGCGGGTGTAGCGGGTCAGCTCCGAGTGGGGCCAGTCGTAGCCATTGGTAACCTCCGGCGTCTCTCCGGTCGGGAACGCTTCGACGATGGCTTGCGGAATGGTCAGGGACCCGGTGTCGGGGCCGAAGCACTCGATCACGCTGCCAAGGGGCGCGCCGTGGACGGCGTTTCGCCCTTTGAGCGTCACGGATACGCAGGCGTCGGGGTCCGGCCCAGGCGTCCACGTCAGCCGGGCGTCCTCGCCGTCCGTCAGAACGTATCCTGAGGCGGTCAGCGCTGGGTCCATGGAGGCCACGCCGCGCGCGCCGAGGATGAGACCGGGAAAGTCCGCGCCAGCCAGCGACGCCTGCACGGTGTCCCCCTCCCGGAACAGGTCTGCGCTCAGCAGCGAGGGGCTGTCGTAGCGGCCGGGGCTCCACGATTGGGATTCGATGGCCACGGCGTCCGCCAGTCCCGACACCCTCAGGGTGCCCGCGGCGAGTCCCTCGGGTTCCGCGGCGCATTCTCCGGTGCTCTGGCAGACCTCGTCCGCGGCGCAGGCCGAGGTGCACTCCCCGTACATCAGCTCCAGGAGTCGGCAATTGGCGGCTTCCACGACGACGGCGTGCACGTTGGGCTCGCTGCCGGCACCGGTCTGCGCCTCCACCCTCGCGTAGAAGCCGTCGTGCCAGACATCGCTGCGCTCGCTGATGTCGATGGTCGCGGCGGCCGCCACGGCAAACCCGCAGGCATCCTGGGTGGTGTTCGTCGGGACCTGGCCGGGATCGTTCGCGGCGGTGTCGGAGCACCCAGTGACGAGTGTGGCGGTCAGCGCCAGCAGCAGGGCCAGTGGCGCGCCCGTCGCTGTGCGCTGGTCGTGCATGCTGGGGTCTGTCTGGGTCATGGTTTGCATGGGTTACTCGTCACCGCGGCCGGGGTGAGGGCGGGCCTGTTTGACCCAGAGTTGGGGCGGTCCACCGGACGGGTTGCCGGCTGCGTCGAGGTCGTCGAATTTGAACTCCACGTCCATGGCGTAGAACTGGCCCTCCCGCTCGTAGTGAGCGGCGAACCCTTCGTGGAGGGCCTGGAGCGCGCGTCCGAGCGTTGCGACCTGCTCCGGGCTCAGGACGTGGGTGCCTTCTGGGATGAAGTTGCTGCTCGACAGGTACGTCGTGGGCTGGCCAGGGAATCCGTAGAAGTAGAGGAACGCGTCTACTGTCTCGCCGGGCGCTGGGGAGACGACCGAGTACTCCTCAAACTGCACGTTGACGTAGAAGGCGGCCTGGCTGGCGTCGAACGGGTTGTTGGTTAGCGCGACACCGTTGGCCTCCTCTTTGCGGAAGGAGTGGTGGACCAGCAGCCCCATCGCGACGGCGTCCTGCGGGATGCCGTTGTAGCTGCGCTCCTCGTAGGCGCGGAAGTTCCAGAGGCTCGCCCAAGTGGCGCGCACCGCGTCCATCACGGCGCGGCCTGGGTTTCCGAGTTCGCCGGAGTTGGAGGAGTAGAGGCCGGCGCCGGTGAACCCGTCCAGGTCCTCGGCGTTGGTGCTGGATCGGAAGCGCATTCGCACAGCAGGGTGCTCGCGCTCAAGTTTGCGTGTCAGCAGGGCCTCAAACCCGGCGTCCACGGGGGCCACCATCATCGCCTCTCGCAGCGCCGTCAGCGCGGTCTGCCGGTAACCGGGGTCATCCACGAACCGCGGGTCCGCCTGGAGCGCTTGGAGCTGCAGGTCAAAGCCGTTCTGCGTCTCAAACTGCTTGTAGTAGTAGACCGGCACGGCGAAGGCGCGGGCGACGGGCACCGAATCGATGCGGGACATGACACCGAAGTTCACCGCCTTGCCACCGTAGGCAGTCACGTCGTCGAGGGTCAGCTCCCGCACGTCGCGCAGGTCGCGGGGCTCGAGGTCCAGGTGGGGTACCTGCACAGCCGGGGGCCGGTGGGCGTCCCACCAGGCGTCGGCGTCGGCGCGGGATGCCACGGTGACGCTGTAGTCGAACTCGCCCACGTGCAGCCGGACCCAGCTGTTTTCCAGAGCTCGCAACGCCGGGCTGTCGAACGCGCCGCGCAGCGCCATATTGGGCGTTCCACGGTTCTGGGCCAGGACGTTGACGTGGGACAACGGCGTCTGGACCTGTGCCGTGATGAGGCCAGCGACCACCGAGATGTCGTTGGGCACCACGTCCAGCACCACGATGTCGCGGGGGCCGACATACTCTGTGAGCAGTTGTTCGGCGGTGAAGAACCGCAACTGACCAAAGGACTCGCCAAGCTTGAGCGGCTGGTAGTCGGTGTCGGCGAAGATTTCGTCCGTGGTGACCACGCATGTCTGCGCCGGCAGAGATGCGGCGACTGTGGCGGTGTTGACGGAGGTGGGGTGGAAGCACAACTGTCCGCCAAAGTAGCTGTTGCGGGCGATGAGCTGCATGGACAGCGCCACCATCTCCGCGGACGACGAGTCATAGGGCGCGATCTCGTAGGCCCAGACGGCGGGCCCCTCGTAGTAGGTGACCGCGCCAAGCAGGAAGCGCCGGTTTGGGCTGCGGTACTCGGTTTGGTTGAACAGCGAGATGTCCACCACCGCGGGGAGCGGTGCGTCGGAGAGCTCCGCGGAGGCAAAGTCGAAGTGCCTGGGGTACGTGTTGGTGTTCATGAAGTAGAGGGTGTCTCCGCTGGCGCGGTCCACGAGGACCTTGGCGGACCGGGCACCCGGAATGCTGGTGTTGAGCGGCCGCGAGGCGAGCGCGTCAAAGTCGCCGCGACAGCCGACCTGGAGGGCGAAGTCGGGCGCCTGGCCACCGAAGAGGCACGCCTCGGGCAGGCTCGGTTCCGCGTCCGGCTCAGGGTCCGCCGCGGGGTCGCCGCAGCCGACGCAGCCCGTCAGGAACAAGACGCAAATGTGCAGTTGGAACCGCATGGAACGGATCTCCGGAGAGGTTTGGGCCGCCGCCGGCCCAGTGCACGACGATCTTCTGTGTGTAAGTGCCCGGCAGGTGGGCGAGCCTTCGCCGCGTGCAGGGCTTTCTTGGCGGACGTCGATGCTTACGGGGCGCGACAGATTCTCGTCGCGCGCCGGGTTCGGTCCGGAACCCGCGCAGGGACCCGGCGCGAGCTCAGACGCCCACTTCGTCCAGGGCCACGAGGATCTTCTTGGGCAGGATCACGCCCTTCCAAGGCACGACGCGGACGGGAAGGTCGTCCAGTGCAACCTTGCCTTTGTCCCCGCAGAGCCTGTCGCTGACGGCCAGCACAAGGTTGGGGGGGCCGTGTCGCTCGAGGAGGGCGGCCTTGGATTCGAGCCAGCCGCGGCGCCAATAGCCGACGATCTCCATCATGGCCTTGCGCCCGTCTTCGTGGGCGAAGGTGAGGTCCGGCACGAGGACGTCGCGGCCGCCGAGGTCAATCACGCGGGCACGCCGCGAGCAGGTCCAGCCGGAGTCGAGTTTCTTGAACCCCTTCTCAAAGGCCTTCTGCTCGTCTGCGACGTACTGGCCGCGCTCCTTGTAATGGCTGCGCAGTCCGTGCGTCACATCCAGACAGAACGTCCGATCGCCTCGCTCCGGTCCCCACAGGATGTCGGCGGTCAGCTCCCAGCCCTCGCACAGCAACAACGCCGGCAGGAAGATCGCCATCTGCAATCCGTAGCGACTCGTGCTGTTGAGCAGGCTGGCCGGGCCGTCAATGATGAGCTCGTGCCCGTCGGCCGTCCTGCGCACGCGGTACATGAGTCTGTGGAATTTGAGGTAGCGAAACAGCTGCCTGTGCTTGGCCGGGCTGTTGCCGAAGACCCGCACCCGAAGCTCCCTGGCCCGCAGCAGGACGGCTTGTGCCAGCGCGGTATTGTACCGCGCGAGCAGCTCGTCGGCGGTCAGCGGTTTGAATTTGTGCAGTCGCTGGTTGGCGGCCAGATCGGCGTAGAGGTTGCCCTCAATCACGCTGACATCCACGCCCATCTCCTCAGCCGCCATCGCCATGACGTCGTGGCGCGACTTGTGGATCTTGTCCTGCCCATCCACCAGTGGGTGGTGCGCCGCCGCGTGCCGGAAGACCACGTCCCGGATGTCGGGCGGAGGCACGGGACTGACCGTATCAAACTCGGCCCGGTCCGCCAGCAGCTTGGTCAGGCCCTTGGTGAGCATATGATCCGTGCCGTCACCGACGAGGTCCGCGATGGCTTCGTCCAGCTCGGATTTCCGCCGATTCTCGTGTGATTGGAACAGCTCGATGAGCGCGTGTGCGCGCGCCTCCATACGGTCGTAGCCCTTGCCCGAGAGCTTCAGGTACCGCGGGGTGAGGGTCTTGCCGTCGTCGCGGACGCGGACGAGGTCAGCGGTAAGCATCGTGCTCGCGCCTCCTTGAGCTGACCATCTCCTCCACGGTCTCCGCCGTGACGAGCTCGTACAACGTGGCCTCTTTGTCCTTGCCGCGCCGCAGGATGCGACCGAGTCGCTGGACGTGTTCGCGCACTGTCCCCGAACCGCTCAGCACGATTGCCACGTTGGCCTCAGGGATGTTGACCCCTTCATTGAGGACCTTGCTGGTGACCAGGCAGGGGAAGTCGCCAGCGTTGAAACCCTCCAGATACCGCTTGCGCTCCTTGGTGGGCGTTTGGTGCGTGATGGCGGGTATGAGGAGGCGCTCCGAGATCGTGTAGACCGTGTCGTTGTCGTTGGTGAAGATCAGCACACGGTCGCGCCCGTGCACCCGCAGGAGGTTCTCGAGCTTGTGGATCTTGCC
>CALBXO010000312.1 GCA_937890335.1 uncultured Pseudomonadota bacterium
GCAGCCACGATGAAGGCGGTCAGCGACAGCACGCGACGGCGGCTTCCGCCCAGGCGCACCAGACGTGGCGACGCCACCAACACCAGCACGCTGGCAATCAGGTGCATCAGGGAGGCGACGGGTTCACAAAAGCCGAGGAAGGGGGTCACACCAACTGGCATGACACAACTGAACCACTGTCATGACCTGACGTCAATCCTGCCGCCCGCGCCCGTAGTCAGCGACGCGTACCCGCTGGAGGGACAGGGGCCTTGTCACCGGGCAACGCGAAACTGCTGGCCGGGAAGGTCGCATTGGTCGGCGTTATCGCCCTCGGCGCCATCGATCAGCGTCAGGAAATCCTCGTCCCGTACGAGCAACCCCTCCGACGAAGTCGGCACGGTGCGAACGATCGCCGGCGACGGGTTGTCGGCGAAGCTGTCGACCGGCGCGCGCCACAACCCAAACTCGGCGGTGCTGTCCAGGGGCGGTCCGGCGAGGATGAACACATTGGCCCCGGATACGGTCAGCTCACGGACACCGTCCCCACCGAGGTCGAGAAAACTCACGGCGTCAAATCGCAGCGCATCGGACGGCCACACGAGCCGCATGGCCACGGCGCGCCCGCCCACAAGCGGGCTTCGCAGGCCCAGCCAGATCCGTCCATCGGGCGTCGCCGCCGCGCCCTCGATATTCTGGGTATGGCAGGCCTCCTTCGTGCGGCTCGCCGCCACCAACGTGGTACAGACCTCGCGCGCACCCGGGGGAGGCGGCTGCGTGAAGAGCGTTCTCCCGCACGTGGTCTCATCGAGCAGTGAAGCGTTCCACGACTCCTGGGCTTCAATCTGGTGCACCACCGCAAGGCGACCTGTGTCAGCCTCCCAACGGAGCTGGCGGATTCGGGCGCGCTTCTTCTTGGTTTCGCACCGCTTGTTTCGGCTGTTGGACCCCACCACCAGAAGATCCCGGCCCAGCGCGGCGAGCGCCTCCACGTCGCGCGGCCCCTGTCCGGGCATGGGCAGCTGCCGCTGATCCAAAAGGCGCCCCTCCGGGCCGCGGCGGAACACAAAAAGCGTGTCGTGCACTTCGTTGTCGGCGACGAGGATCGCCTCCGCGTCCCACGGCGCCGTCAGCGCGGCAGACGGTTCACAAAGCGGGGCCGAGCCGAGGGGCGCCATGCCGCTGAGCGGCGATTGCGCAACCGACGGTATGGGCACCCGCCGTGGCGGCTCGTCGCGACACCCGCATCCCGCGGCCAGTGTGACAACGCAAAGGAGCGCAACGCGCCCTGCCCACGCCGTGACCGACGGGCCGTAGGTTGTGACTTCATTCATTTGGCGACGCTCTCCAACCCCGGGCCCGGCACATCGGTCCCCAAAGCCTGCGCATCGAGACTCGCACCTGCACAAGCGACGATCCAGCGACACGGACAGAAACTGCGCAGCGGCGCCGCCTTTTGGTGAAAGCAACGCCGCCAAGCTACGTTCAGACGACATGAAGACCGCTCTCCACGTGCTGGCGCATCCCCTACCCCTGACCGCGGGCTTCGTGCTGGCCCTCAACGATCACGTGCTCAAGCACGCCGGCGCCCTGCCCGCCGCCCTGACTGGCAAGCTCAGCGACGTGGCTGGTCTCTTTGTGTTCACGGTGTTGCTGATCGCGCTCACGCCAAGCCGCTCCCGCGCGTGGGCGTGGGGGCTGGGGGGCGCGGTAGCTGTCGGTTTCGCGGCGGTGAACCTCTGGGCCCCCGCCAATGAGTGGATCGCACCGCTGTGGCACCTGACCATGGACCCCACGGACCTGGTCACGCTACCGGCTGCAGGGTTCGGGGCGGCATGGGCCCACCGCCGCGGCGCCCGGCCACAGTGTGGTCGCCGCCCGCTGCAGTGGGCACTGGTGGCGTCACTGTCGCTGGCCTGTGTGGCTACATCGCCCCCTCGCTACCCGCGCACGTACCCCACGTGGCAGGTCGCGCAGCGCGTCGCGCACGACGGAGTCCACTCGGTGGCGCTGGCCGACGGAGGCCGGCTCGATCTGTGGGTGTCTCGCTCCGGACGCGAGGGATTGGGGGTGACCGTCCTCGGCAGCGGAGTCGATCGGCTGGAGTTGCAGACCGCGACGGTGACCACGGCCTTTGGCCCGGCGGCCGGCCGCGTCACCACGGGGGACATGGAGGACATGGTCTACGTGCTGTTCGCGTTTGACAACGACACCCTCTGGAGGCGGGAACACGACGACGCGGTGCTGGTACTGCTCGTCACCGCAGACACGGTGGAACAGCGCATCGAGCTCCCTCTCGAGCAGGTCATCGCGAGCGCGCGCCCATGAAACACGCACTGATTCTAGCGCTGTCCGTTCTGGTGTCCGGGTGCCTGACGCACACGCACCTGGACCGAGGTCGGCCGGGGTTCGCGGATCTGGACACACCGCCGGCGCCCCATGAACCTGGACGCGCGGCGCCGCAGCGGGACCCCGGGGAGCACGTGGTGGCACTCATGGGCGGCCCGACTCCCTCCGGGGGCCTCGCGGTCGTCGACGGGGCCGTGCGTGGCTCAGTTGTCCTCGGCGCAGAGCTGACCGCGAACCGGGGGGAGAACCCCAGCAGCCACAACGAAGATGACTTCTTCCTCCTGCCTCGCGCAGGCTACGGCGCAAGTTTGGGGGGCGCGCTGCGCATTGACTCCGACGACTCGCTCAGCGGGCCGCTGTATGCAGAGGCACAGATCTTCGACGAGGTGGCCGGTGTCGCTGGAGGCTGGAGCCTGGATCCGATTCTGGGCCAGACGGGCCCGCAGGCCACTGTATGGTGGGGGCCCCTATTCCTGCGTGGGGCGGTGTACCTGAACGGGACCGTTTTGCTCACCGCAGGCTCCCAGCTCAAGGTGCCGCTGGGTGCCTGGGTCTGGTCGCGCTGAGCGCGTCCCCGCCGACCCACCGCCCGGCGCCGATCCGGTGGCTCGCCTGCTCGCGGGGCATCGGCCCGAAGCTCGCCTGCGGGTGGACCGCCTCCGCGCTCCATGTATGGTGGGCGGATGAAGGCGGCACGCTGGGTTCTGATGGGCATGGTGCTCGCGGTGTTTGGCCGCGTGCTCACCCACCCGTTCATTGCCTTTGACGACACCGAGCATATCCTGCGCAACCCGCTGGTGACGAACCCCAGCGTGGGGATCGACCAGCTGTTGACCCCGAGCGTGGGGTACATCGTCCCGGTCACCATCAACTTCGAGGCGTTGCTCTTCGCCGTCTCCGGGGGCGCACCGTGGTCGTTCCACGCCGCGGGCCTTGCCCTGCACCTGCTGTGCGTGTGGTTGGTGGTTGTGCTGGCGCGACGCCTGGGCGCGTCGGAGCTGGCCGCGGTTTCGGCTGCCGCGCTCTTTGCGCTGCACCCCGTGGTCGTTGAGCCGGTCGCCTGGGCCACTGGGGTGAAGGATGGACTCGCCGCGGCGCTGGCCCTCGGCGCGACCGCGCTGTGGTTGCGCCGAGACCGCGTCGCGCTGCTCGCACCCGCACTCGCCGTCCTGGCCGTTCTCGCCAAGCCCAACGTGGCTCTCCTGGCCGTGCCGTGGCTGATCTACGCGCACTTCGGCCAGGCCACGGCGTCCGGCCCCGACCGGCGCGTGGCCTGGGTCGCCCTGGCCCTCACTGGGCTCGTCGCTGTGCCCAGCGCCCTCTCAAACTACCTGTTTGTGGAACACACCGAGGCGGCGTGGCAGTGGAGCAAGCCGCTCTCCGTCCTCGCAGTTCAGCTTGAGCACCTCATCGTGCCGCTCGACCTGGCACCGAAGTACCCGGAGGCAGCAGGGTGGGCTCCGGTCGCGGCAGGCACTGCCATCCTGCTCGCGACCGCACTGCTCTGCTGGCGGTGGCGACCGCGGGCCGCGGTGGCGTTTGCGTTGGCGCTGGCGTGCGCCTTCTACCTGCCCTCCAGCCAGATCATCCCATTCCCGCGGGGCGCCGCCGACTCCTACCTGTACCTCCCACTGGCCGCTGGGGCTGTGGCTGCCGCCGTCGCGTTGCCGCAGCGGCGTTGGATTCCCGCCGCAGCGGCGGGGCTGGCGGTCGTCCTTGCGATGGGCACCACGCTGCAGCTCGGGCGCTGGGCGCAGCCGACGCAATTGTGGGCCCCGCGCATCGCGGCCAACCCCGGTTGGCTCGACGGACGCGTCAAACTCGCGGACCAGCTCGTCTTCGAGGGCCGGCACGAGGAAGCCGTGGGGCAATTGCGCGAGGTGTTCGCGCGGGGACGGGTTCCGTCTGCCCTGCGCTCATTCGGCATCGCGCTCGGGCGCGCAGGCTACCTGGATGACGCGGAGTGCGTTCTGATCGACGCCGTCCATCACGACCCCGACGATGAGGAAGCGCTGTTCAACTACGGCATCACAATGACGGTCGCCCCCGATCGGCCCGCGGCGCACCCGGCGATGCAGACCGCGCTGCTGGCACGTCTGGATTCCAAGATCGAGACCGGGGAGCTGACGTGGAGCCCGGAGCTGCGCCCGGCGTTGGACGCGCGCCGCGCCGAAGCAGGTGGCGAGGCGACTGGCTGGGACGTCGGACAATGTCGCGCCCTTCAGCGGCGCCTCCAATAGAGACTCGCCGTCGCCCTGGTCCGCTCTCGCGTACCTGCCCTCGCCCCGGCAGGCCTCCAGGATTGAGCCATTCGGCGCATCCAGCCCCTTACTTTTGCGGCCAACGGTTGCGCCAGGCCGCGCAAAAAGCGCACGCGGCGGCCGCACGCACGGCGACCGCCGATACAAATCAGTCGCAGTCTCCGCTACCCTGTCGTACACTGGTCCCAGCTCGGGAGTCCGATGTTCGCCCCACACCTTCCACAACCCACGCTGGCGCTGGCTATTGCCATCGCCATTCTGTTGGCAGCGGCCCCGGCGGCCGCGAACCAGAGTGAGCAGGACCAGACGCCGCACGGGCCCACGATCGGCTGCCCGCTGTGCCACCAGAACGGCCAGTTTGGACCTGGAAACCGGACGCTCTTCGGCGCACAGGTTGCCGGCGTCGCGGTGGGTGGGAACTACGATTGGTCGGCAATCTATGCGCTGGACGCCGACGGAGACGGCGCGACCAACGGCGCAGAGCTCGGAGATCCCGAGGGACTCTGGCGCCCCGGCGCGCCAAACCCCGACGCGACGCCCACAGACCCGAGCGACGCGGGAAGTTTCCCCGCGCCGCCAAACCCCTGCGGCAACGGCCTGCTGGACGACGGCGAGCAGTGCGACGGAGCGGATCTCGCGGGCGAAACGTGCGAGTCCCAGGGGTTTGATGAGGGCACGCTGCGGTGCGGGCGGGCGTGCACGTTCGATACGGGCGCCTGCCGCGCCGAAGGGGAAGGCTTCTGTGGGGACGGCGTCATCAACGGCGGCGAGGTGTGCGACGGCGAAAGGCTCCTCGGCCGGTCCTGCCTGACCCAGGGCTTCAGCGGCGGCCTGCTCGTCTGCGCCGAGGATTGCACTCTGGACACCACCGGCTGCCAGCGCGACGGGGAGGCAAATTGCGGCGACGGCGTCCGCGGCGGCGACGAGGCCTGCGACGGTGTCTTCCTCGCCGGACAAGACTGCGTCTCGCTCGGTGCCGGCACCGGTGCCCTCGCCTGCGGCGCCGACTGCAACTTCGACATCAGCGGCTGCCCGGAACCCGAGGTCTGCGACGATGGCGCCGACAACGACGGGGACGGAGGCGCCGATTGCGGTGACCGGGACTGCTTTGGATTCCCTGGTTGCCCAGTGTGCGGGGACGGAGTCGCTGAGGGCATCGAGCCTTGCGACGGCGAGTCCATCGCCACCAGCTGCGAGGACGAGGGACTTGGCGCGGGCACCATCCGCTGCACACCCGACTGTGAGGCCGACACCTCCGCCTGCGCGGACGGCGGCGGCGGCGACGGCGGTGGTGGCTGCGAGGCCGCAGGTGGCCCGCTCACGACGGTGTGGCGCTTGCTCCTGGTGCGCCGGTAGGCGACACGATGGCTCACCCGCTGCTGAAGTTCAGCCTCTTCACCTACACCGGCGATGAAGTGGACGACCACGAGACGTGGCAGCGTCTCCCCGCCGACCTGCGCGACGTGCTCCGACACACCAATGGCCTGGTGGCCTACCGCGGCGGCTTCCACCTGCGCGGGGCCGTGCTCGACCCTGCTTGGCACGCCATCTCCACGGTCTGGGACGGGGCGCTGAGCCTCCACCGCGCCTACTCGGACCTGCGCGATACCGACGTGCCGTTTGCACAGGACGCGCTGGGAGACCAATACCTGCTCCGAGACGCACGCGTTGTGCGCTTGTGGGCGGAGACCGGCGACGTGGAACCGCTCCACATCACGCTGGCTCACTTTCTCACGCGCGTCGCGGCGGTCCCCTACCAGTCGCTCCACATCCAGCCGCTGCAACGGTTCCAGGACGCGGGCGGCCAGCTTCGGCCAGGCCAATTGCTGCGCGCCGACCCTCCTTTCTGCCTCCCGCAGGACGGCGCGGTCGCGCTCGAGGCCGTGGATGCCGGACAGCGGATCTTCTCGCTGGCGACCCTGTCCCTGAACCTGCCGGTCACGGTCACGTTGGAGGGTATCGACCTGGTCGAGGTCGCCCGCCGGCGACGCACATGACCCTGGACCCGCAGACAGGCCCGCTGCCGCAGCCCGCGCGGCCCCTCCGGCTCACGCAACCCGTCTTTCTTGCCCTCAAGAGTGGGTTGGCCTGCGCGGTCGCGCTGGGAATCGATACGCTGACGGGCAACCCAGACCACGTGTCCTCCACATTCGTCGCCGTGCTGTGTCTCACGCCCATGGTCTGGCTCGGGCTGCGCCGCGCCGGTGAACAGGCGCTGGGGGCCACACTCGGCGGGACCTGGGCAGCGTTGGCGCTGCTGGCCGGATTGCCGGCGTGGCTCGGGGTCCCACTCGCCGTCGCGGCGGCCGCCGCGAGCTATATGGGTGTGCGGCCCGGACCGGTGGGCTCGGGGTTTGCCGCGGCGGCCTTCACCGCCCTCTTCGTTCAATTGGTTCCCTTTGGCGACACAACGGAGACCATCCTGGTGCGGGCATTGGCGGTCGGGACCGGGGCGGCCAGCGGATTCCTGATCAACGTCCTGGTGTCCGGTGGGTTCGCGCGGTCGATCTTCGAGCGCCGGCTGGGCCTGGTCCGGGACCATGTCCACCGGCACATCGGGACCGCCGTGGCGGCGGGCCCTGAGGCGATTCGCGCCGTCTTTGCAGCCCTGGGCGATGTAGAGGAAGAGCTCGCCGTCGCCATTGAGGAGCTGCGCTGGCGACGGGCGACCGACCGACACCACCTGCGCGAACGCCGCCGCGAGGTCCGCACGCTACGCCACCTCGCCCACGTGGCTGCCGAGGTGCACTACGCCATCAGGACCCAGGAAGACCCGATCCAGACCACCGCCGCAGTGCTGGAGTGGCTGGCCGATCGCAGCGGCCCGCCCCCGGCTGGCGCAGAAGAGTCGCTGGAGCGCCTCCTGGCTGCAGAGGAAGCGGCCGCCCAGGCCAGGCTCAGGTAGCGAGCGAGGCACCTACGGCCCCCGCCGCCCACAGACCCTCTGCACCTGTCAGGCCCGAAAGACGCGAAACTTCATGGTTGAGGGCTCGGTGGAGGCAGGCGTGGTCGCAGTAGGCACGCCGCCTCAGCACGCGCAGTTCTATTCGCCGCCCAGCGTGCCCAGCCAGGTGCGCACGCGGGCACTCTCCTCCGGCGAGAGGGGGACATCCGGCGGCATGGGACGCTCCGTGTCGGGTCCCAACGCCACGGCGAGACGCGACGGCCCGTCCGACGCGTCGAGCCAGCCCTCCCTGTGCAGGCCCGCCCAGGCCGCAGCTGCGTCCGTCCCAAAGAACTTGTGGCAGCGCGTACAGCGACGCGTGAACACCCCGGACCAGAGCGCCTCAAACCCCGGGTCCATCGGCGGCACGGGTCGAATCTTGGCGTCCGCAGCGATCCTGCTCGCGGCAAAGCGGTCCGCAGCCACGCGCAGCAGCGTCCCGTTGCGGTCGTCCGCCACCCACAGGGCGCCATCGCGCGCTCGCCACATCCCGACTGGCCCTCCTTTGGGCCCGGAGTCTGAGGCCGCCCACCCGGCGACAAACTCCGCTGGCTTGGCGCCCTTCGGGGGAACACCCTTGTCGTCGACGTCCAACGCAACCAACCGGTGGCCCGTTGCGCGGTAACCATGGTACGACACCAACAACTTCCCACGAAGTCCGGCCAGACCGCCCGACCCGTAGTAGTGGAGGTCCAAAGGCGCCGCGTGCGCAGGGAGCAGCAAGTGGGGAGGCTCGTACTCCTTGTTCTCCGACGTGCAGGCAAAGGACGAACCGCTCCAGCGTGGGTCGCGGCCACGCCGGTCAAAGCAATACGGCCAGCCATAGTGCCGCCCTGGGCGAATGATGTTGAGCTCCTCACGCGGGCTGTCGTCGCTGCTGAAATCCGAACCGTTCTCCGCCTGCAGGATCGTGCCAGAGGGGTGGACGGCCAGCGCCACGGAGTTGCGCAGTCCATGGGCGAGGTATTCCGGCGCCTTGGTCCATTTCCCCGCCCCCTGGTAGGCGAACTTCCAGATCGCCGCAGTGTGGTCCACCTCGTCCGGACACCGGTCCGCCGGCAGCGCCTCCAGGCACCGGTCCGTGTGCGAGCCCATGTTCACGACCAGGTCCCACCCGGGCGTGAAGACAAACGCCGTGAGCGGATGGTACCGGATGCGGTCCTTGTCGCGCAGCTGCGTCGGCAGGTTGGACACCACCACTTCCACGGTGCCGGCGGGGTCTGCCGCCGCGGGATCCAAGCGGATGATCTGGTGAATCTCCCCCACGTAGATCCAGCCGTCCGGCCCGACCCCGGAGCCATGCGGTCGGTCCAGCTTGCTGAGAATCGCGGTGGCCTTCCAGCTGCGCCCGACGCGCTCGACGCGCCAGACCCTGCCCGCCTTGGGCCGCTTGGCACCGGCGTCCACTACCCAGATAACCCCGTCTGCCTTCGGGTCTTCCAAGAGCGTCCTGGGACGGAATCGGCCACGACTGCCAGCAATGCCTGCGGTGTCCTTGTGCACCGGCAACCCTACGCAGAGTCCCGCCGCCGTGGTGAGCGCCAACGCCGGCTCCCCGTCGCAATCGCGGCCCACGTCCGCAGTGTAGGGTCCCACCTGCTCCAGGCGGCTGGCGGGGACCTCGCTGGGGGGAGTCTGCGGCTCCACGTCCGGTGGCCGCGGGACGGGGGCCGGCTCCACCGGGGTTGGCGGCTCGGGGTCCGCTGGCGCGACATCCAGGGGCGGAGCCTTCGGCGTGACGGAGACTGCCGCCCCCGCGTCGCGTGCTCCGCCTCCGGAACTGGCCACCTGGCTGCCGTCGGGCGCTGGCGCGGGCGGCGCTGGCCTTGGTTTGTCATTGCATCCGCAGGCCGCGACGGCGACCAGCAGCCCCATCAGGACGACCGCATGTCTCATCCCGTCACTATGTGACGCCCGGTGACCGTTGGCCAGACCGTGCGCGGATTGACCCCAGCCCCTGGATGTGGTGGTTTCGCGGCATGTGCGCCCACCCGTCCAGCGCCGTGTTTCTCGCCGTTTGTCTGCTGGCCGCCTGTGGGCCCAGCGGGGGCACCGTGCCTCGGTCACCGGTGGGCGAGGCGGCCGTACCCGAGGGGCAACGGCCGGCGCCGACAGGGCACGCGCCCGCGGACGTTGAGGCCGCGTTGGCCCTGGTTCGGGCAGACCTGTTGGACGCCGGCGCGCTTACGACGGCGTTCACCGCCGCCGGCAACCCGCGCCCCCTCACGACGACAGACGGAGCGCTGAGCCCGGCGGGGGTCGTCGCGCGTCAGCGGCTGGTCGATGCCCATCTGGACGGCCTTGACCCCAAGCTCTACCACACCGAAGCGCTGACGGACCCGGCCAAAACCGCCGCCGACACCGCGCAGGAGCTGCTGCTGATCGACGGCTTGTTGCGGTACGCACGTGATATGTCGCCGGCGCCGGACGCGCTCGATGTCCCCGCGATGACCTCGGATTTGCTGACAGCGACGGCCTCCGCCGAGGCACTGACCGTCTGGCTCGACGCGTTGCGTCCGGCCAACCCACAGTACGCGCGACTGATGCAGGCCGCCGGGACCTACCGGGACATCGTTGCCGCGGGGGGCTGGCCCGTCGCCATGCCGCGCCTGCCACTACCCACGCCCAAGAAGCCCTTCCGCTACAAGGCGAACTTCAAACGCTACCCAGACGGGGTGGTGCGCCTCATCAAAGAACGGCTCGCCGGCGAACGCATGTACACGGGCGAGGTCAACAACGCCTGGGATGACGCGCTGACCGAGGCCGTTGTCCGCTACCGGCGCAACAACGGCATGGAAGCCGAGGCGTACATCGACTACGAAATGACCCGCGCCATGGCCGTCCCCGCGGCGTTTCGCCTCGCCCAGATCCACCTCAACCTGCGCCGCCTGCGGGCCAGCAACTTCGGCAAGGACCCGTACACGGTCTACGTCAACGTGCCGGCTTTCGAAGGTGAGCTCTGGGATGGCGGCGCGCGAAAGCTGGCGTTCCGCACCATCGTCGGGAACCGCCGCAAGGCGCGGCACAAGAAGACCCGTGAGTGGGAGGCGCGCGACGCCACGCCACTGTTCAGCCACAAGATGGAGACCGTGGTCATGGCGCCCTACTGGACCGTGCCTGCGAGCATCCGCGCCCAGCTCATGCGCCGGGCTGAGAAGGACCCGGACTTTCTGAAGCGCGAAGGGTACGAGGTGGTCGGGGTGGCCAAGGGCAAATTGCTGCGCCAAGGTCCCGGCAAGAACAACGCGCTCGGTCGGGTGAAGTTCCTCTTCCCCAACGAGCACGACATCTACCTCCACGACACTCCCGACCACTGGCTGTTCACGCAACCCATGCGCGCCTACAGCCATGGTTGCATCCGCGTCGAGAAACCTCTGGACCTGGCACTCTACCTCCTCCAGCGCCAGGACCCGAGCTGGACCATGCGCAAACTCGAGCGCCGAGGGTCGGCCAGTGTCGAGACTGCGGTGACTCTGGACGACGGGCCCACGGTTCACCTCGAGTACATCACAGTCACCGTCTCGGACGACGGCGATGTCCGGTTTCACTGGGACATCTACCACCACGACAGCCGCTCCATCGAGGAGGAGAAGGGCATCGTCTACAAGGGCGACCTGTACTACCCGTGACTGAACCCACCAAGCCCAATTACATCACCGTCCGCGGCTACGAAGTGCTTCGGGCCGAGCTCATCGCGCTGCGCAATGTGGAGCGGCCCCAGGTGGTCCAGGAGGTCGCCGACGCGGCCGCGATGGGGGACCGCTCCGAGAACGCGGAGTACATCTACGGCAAGAAGCGTCTGCGCGAGATTGACCGCCGGATGCGGTTTCTCCAGAAGCGCATGGAGGCCGCCGTGATCGTAGACCCCGCCAAGCAATCCGGGGACCGCGTGTTCTTTGGTGCCACCGTCATCATCGACGAGGACGGCGTGGAGACCGAGCTTCAGATTGTGGGCGCGGACGAAATCCACACGGAGGGTGGGCGCATCTCCTTCTCCTCCCCCGTGGGGTCGGCGCTGCTCGGCAAGGAGCTCGACGACGAAGTCACGGTGGCGACGCCCGGTGGCAAACGGGTCCTGACCATCATCGACGTCCGCTACGAGTAACGGCGGCCCAGGGAGGCTGTGTGCGACATTTCCTCAGCGACAACTCGGCAGCGGTCCATCCGGAGGTCATGGCCGCCCTGACCCGCGCCAACCATGAACACGCCGCCGCCTACGGGGACGACGCCGTGACCGGGCGTGTGCTCGCTCTGTTCCAGCGGCACTTTGGAGAACACGCCCGCGCGCAATTGGTCTTTGGCGGAACAGGCGCCAACGTGGTCGGACTCGCGGCAGTCATGCAGCCTTTCGAGGCCATTGTGTGCAGCGCAAACTCCCATCTCTGGATGGACGAGTGCGGCGCGCCGGAACGGTTCCTCGGCAGCAAACTCATCGCCGTAGCTCCGACATCTGGCAAACTGCGCCCGGAGGACATCGAGCCCCATCTGCGCTGCCATACCGGTGTGCACGGGGTACGGCCCAAGGTTGTCTCCATCACGCAAGCGACGGAGTGGGGTACCGTATACTCTGTGGAGGAGACCCGTGCGCTGGCCGAAATGGCCCACGACGCCGGGCTGCTCCTTCACGTGGACGGCGCGCGGCTGGCGAACGCGGCGGCGCACCTGGACTGCTCATTGCGCGCCCTGACGACGGATGCGGGCGTGGACCTGCTCTCGTTCGGCGGCGCCAAGAACGGGCTGATGTTCGGGGAAGCCGTGGTCATCCTTGCTGAGGGCCTCGCGCCGGACCTGGACCGCTGCTGCAAACAGGCCATGCAATTGGCCAGCAAGATGCGTTTCATGGCGGCGCAGTTTGAGGCTCTGCTCACGGGCGACCTCTGGCTTCGCAACGCGCGCCGCGCCAACGCCATGGCGCAGAGGCTGGCCGAGGCACTGGGGACCGGCGTAGAACTGGCGGCGCCGGTGCAGACCAACGTGCTCTTTGCGCGTGTCCGTCCCGAAGACGTCGCGCCGCTCCAAGCCGAGCGCGCGTTCTATATGTGGGACCCCGCCGACACGACGGTCCGCTGGATGACCGCGTGGGACACGGAAGAAGCCGACGTCGATGCCTTTGCTGCCGCCGTGCTCGCGCGCGGAGGTTACTCTACGTCGGTGTAGATCGAGAGGAAGTCGCGGTTGGCCCCGTCAAAGAGCGCGGCTCCGTTGACGAGGGCTGACCCGGGCGCGGGGTCGGCCCCGGTCTCGTCACCCAGGGCGGCAGGCAGGTTCTCCACCAACCCCGCGATGACCATCTCAAAGCGCTCGTCGTCAATGTCGAACACGGGCTCGCTGGCGAGGTCTGTGAGGGTCGTGGTCGTCACTTCCGTCGTCAATTGCCCGTCCACAAAGACAAAGTCCACGTGCACGATGAACGACGCCGCGACCGTCGCGAAGACCAGCGGGTCCAGCCCGTCCTGCAACACGCGAAACTCCAGCATCATGTCGGCCATGATGACTTCCATGTCGTGGTCACCGTCCGGCGTGAACCGGGTCACCGGAGGCAAGAGCGCAGTCGTCGTGACGCCGATCTGGGCGTCGGGGCTTGCGTGGTCCAGCAGCGCGTTGCCCACCACCAGGGCGAAGGTCCCGGCAGTGAGGCCACCGTCGCCGGTGCCGACACTGTCCGACACGGTCGAGTTCAGGAGGCCTGCGTTCCACATCTTCCCGAGGAGGAAATTGAACAGGTCATCGGCCATGGAAAACCGGACCATCTGCGAGAAATCGTTGCCCGCCGGCGGCGCGCCCGGCGTCAGCAGGTAGCCCGGTGACGGCGGCATGGACGGGTCCGCGGGCACATCCATGCCCATGTCTCCGCCAAAGCCAAAACCCATCGGATCGATGTCGAACCGCGTAAAGTACAAGGTCATCGTCTCGCTCTGACCGAGCAGATCCACGGGAAACTCCGCGGGCCCCTCCTCGGTCGCGTCGCCTGCGAGCGCCTGCTCAAACAGCTCGAGCGTCGTCTCCTCCACATAGTCTTCGGCGAAGCCCTCGACGAGCTCGAAGATGCCGTCAAGGTCGAGTTCAAAGCCATTGAGCTGGACGTCGGAGCCCTGCATCTGCGTCGTCAGCCCGCCGATGTTGTTGGGCGAGATGTACAGCTGCGTCCGCACCACCGCGCTGTCCATCGTGATGGTTGCGTCCACATCGGTGGTGATGAACAGGATCTCCTGCTCCACCACCGCGTCGATCCGAAGGTCCACGATGGTGATGGTGGTGTCGAAGTAGCCTTGTCGGGGGATGAGCTCGACGGTGACCGACTCCAGGGAGACGCCTTCGACCTCCACATCGCCGCCCCCTCCCCCGCCCAGGCCGCTGGACATGGAGACGAGCAACGCATCGGCGATGCCCTGCTCCATGAGGGCCACCGCGGGCTCTCGCAGGCGCATGTCGATGCCGTCAGGCACGCGGGAATCCCAGGCGGCATACTGCCCGTACACGACGCCGCGCGTGGCCGTTCCAGCGTGGCCGGCTGCGTCCTCCGCTTCGACAACTACAAGATTGCCAGCGTGCTGCGGTGTGACCTGCGCCGAGAACCCGCCGTTCGCGTCCACGGCGACGCTCTGGCCATTGACGCGCACCGACGTGACCTGGGTCACGGTGTCCGTCGCGACGCCCTTCACATCGATGACGTCCGTCTGGCCTGCCACGAGGAACGTACCCCTGGCGGGACTGCTCAGCTCGATGTGCGGCGCACGCGCGTCCACCACGATGGGTACGAAGACGGGCACATGCCCCTCTCCATCTACCACCACTGTCTGGTCTCCCTCGGGGATGACCACCGTCACCGTAAACGCGCCGTTCTCGACCGCGACTTCTTTCCCATTGACGACCACTGCGACGGTGTCCACGGCCGTCCCACTCACCTGGACCAATTCGGAGTCCAGCAGGTCGCCGGGCGATGGGGATAGCACCGTCAGGCCGGTACCGCTGCTCGTTCCTGTGTCTGGATCGACGATTCCCGGCGAGCGCCCTGGATCGGTCCGGTCGACCACACGCAGTTCACCGTCCCCGCACGCGACGAGGGTGGCGACGAGCGCCGTGGCGAGCCACGCGCTGCGCTGGATGGAGACGAAAATCGTCATGGGACCCGATCTGCAACACAAACCAAGGCGAGCATAGCAGCCGGGACCACGGGAGGCCAATTGCGGAGGGCGGCCAGCTCCCAGGGCTACCGACCCGCTACTGACACACGTCGCCCAGGCCAAAGGCGTCGATGGCCAGGGGCACGATGGTCTCGCAACCAAAACCCTCGGCCTGCACGATCTGTTCGCGCGCACCGGGGTCCTGGCAAGCATCCAGGCATGCGCCGAGGACCTGATCGGTCACCTCCTCGCCGCAGCGGTCCACGAACTCGTCGCAGGAGGTGACGAAGAAGCAGACATCAAAGCAGCGCTCGAGGTCGTCCGGGGCGCAGTCCTCCGGGCAGGAGCGCTGCTCGCCACGGTCACAGATTCCGTCGCCGCAGCCGGGCTCGGGCGGCGGACCGTCGAGGCAGTCGCCTCCGGCCTCCAGCTCGTCGCACGACAACCGCGCCAGGCACAACACGGTATCGACGTCCAGCCCGAACGAGCTGCACTCGCGGTCGCAGTCAGCGAACGGGGTGAAATCGCACACGTCCAGGGTCTCGCACAGATCGGCGCAGGCCAACTCGAGTGGGTCTCCTGGGTCGCCGTTGTTTCCCACGCCGTTGTTGGCGGGCCCATTGTTGAAGCCGTTGTTGGGGGCTCCGTTGTTGCGTTCGCCGTTGTTCCCGAACCCGTTGTTGGCCGGCCCATTGTTCCCAAAGCCGTTGTTCGCAAAGCCATTGTTGGCGGGCCCGTTGTTGGCCGGCCCATTGTTGGCCTCGTCGGGTACGCACTGTCCCTCGTCGCAGAAGTGGGAGCGGGCGCAGTCCAGGTTGGAGCCGCAGGCGTCCCCGTCCGTGCCCGCGGCAGACGCGCAGGTACCGGCGCGGCAAAACAGAGGCTCCCGGCAGTCCAGATCCGCGTGACAGGACTCACCGTTGGAGCCGAGCTTGTCTGCGGTTCCCGCCGAACAGGAGACGAGGAGGAGGAGCGCAACAGGTGCGAGCGTGCGCAGGGTTCGGAACATGGTCACTCCGGATGCGTAGGTGTCCGACCGCACCCTAGCGCGCCTTGTTGTCCGGAGAAAGCCAGGGGGTCCACCGCCGTTGTGGATGGGGCGGGTTCCGCCGTGTCCGCGTGCCGCGGTCCATGCGCCCGGACAATCTGCGCTCGGCGCCGTGCGGTCAGGCGGTGCGCGCCTGCCGCATTCCAGATTGAATCCAGCCCGCAGACGTAATCTCTGGCGGGCCCGGCAGGGCAGTGCCCAGCTTGAAGTTCGAGTCGCTGGACAGAGACCAGAGAACGTCGGCCATCACGCCCGACGTGGCACCTCGCACCTCGGCGGGCAGCCACTCCAGCCATCGCGTCCAGTCATGATGCGTGGCCCCCATCGCGAACAACAGGGCCACCAATGACCTCCGGACGGCCAGCGGCTGGCTTCGGGTCAACAGGTCGGCGTAGGGGTTGCGCGCATCCACGGCGTAGCGGGCCACCAGGAAGGCAAACGAGCTCGCGCGGGCCGGAAACAGCGCCACGACGTGCTGGCAAGCGTCAAAGACAGCCTCGGGCGAGAGCGCCTCTTCCACCCAGGCCGCGCATCCTGCGCGCCAGCAGCCGTGGGTGCCTCCGATCGACTCCAGATCGGATGCCACGGCGTCGACGCCATCCTCGTCCGCGCGTGCCAGGAGCTCCTGGACAATCTCGGCGGTCGCGGCCTCGAGCGGACCACTCAGCACGCCGTCCTCATCCTCGCGGACGAGCGCTACGAGGACAGACCACACCATCCGAGGATCGATGTAGCCGCCCCGCACGAGCTTGCGCACGGGGCCGCACGCTCGGATCAGTGCCGGGTCGTTGCTAACAAGTGCGGCGGCTACGAGCTCGCCGAGAGCTGTGCGGAGTGTACACATGCGACCCAACCTCCCTGGCTGGAATTCGGCGCCGTGCCAACCGTGGCGCGCCGTGCTGGTAAGTGTTCATACTACACGCGCGGTGGACGCGCCACTTCTCTGCTTCAGATGGCTGCAGAGTATGGCGGGCGCCCACGCAGTCGAACTCCGACTGGCACCTGTCTCTAGTGCCAGTCCGCGTACCCTGGGTGAATCTCCTGGGTCTGCGCCTGCTTTACCAGCGCATTGAGAGTCTTGGAGGGCCAGTCTTCCTGGATGGAGTTGATGAGCCAGCCGGGCAGCAGGCCCTTGGGATTGGTGTGAACCTCGACCGTCAACTTGGTCTTTCCACCGGGCAGTGCCTCGAATTTGTAGTAGGTGCCGTAGACCTCGGCGCGCACGCAACAATCCTTCTCCGGCGCTTTGGAGTTGGTGACGGACTTGATCTTGGTGGTGACCACCTTCTTGTCCTTGTCCGGGTGCCCCTCGCTATACAGCACGTAGTCCCGGTCTGAGATGGGGAATGGCAGGCTGAACTTGATCCAGTACGTCTGGGTGGTGTCGGTCTTGTTGAGGGTCTTGTGGGCGGCGTAGCGATCGACCCATTTGGACCGCTGGTTCTCGTCGATGAACGAGGTCATGATCTTTCCAATGTGGACGTCGTGAACGACGACACCGCGGAAGGCCAGGAGATCGCTGTTGGGCACCTCCTTCTTGTGGACCATCACGCCATCTTTCTTGCCGACCTTCTCCCACTTGCCGCCCTCGGCGGCCGCGGTCCCGCAGAGGAGACCCACTGCAATCATTGCGCTAAGCGCGAACGTAACTCGTCTGAACATCACTGCTACCCCAGTCAAAATTGTGGACGCGGGGCCCGGCCCCCCGAAGACCCATGAGAAAAGCGGCTTCCCGGCGCGGTGTCAACGCGGTTGGTGTCGCGGCGAGTCCCCACCCAGCAACGTTCCGCTGCTTGCGGATTCTTCCACGCTGTCCGAACCTTCCGTTCTGGAACACGGAGGAAGGATGACGGGCATCGCGTACCCGGAGGCCGACAGGTTTCCACGCCTGGTCGTTGGCCCGATCGAGGAGGGCTCACGTCAGGGAAGCGTCGTACTGACGGTGGGCGCCGGATTTGAAATCGAGCTGGACGCCAGTGGCTGGGACCTGGCCCAGCGGCTGGATGGCTCCCGCACGGTGGATGAACTGGGCCTCGAGTTCGAGGCCGACGGTGGGCACATCGGCGGGGCGCGCTTTGTCCATGCGCTGGCCGCCTACCTCGACGATTGCGGCGCGCTGGAACACCTGAGCGAGCGGGCACCCGGGGCACCGCGTCGCGAAGAGGCCGACGTGGCCGTCAATCCGCTGCGGCACGGGTGCCAGATGTGCGGGCGCAGCTGCCAGGGCCACTATATTGGCCCGTTGGACCCTGCGTTTCTGGAGCGTGTCCCCGCCCTGCACGCCGAGATGCAGAGCAGGTTTCCCGATCTTGAGGGCCTCGCACCCACCCGGCAGGTCGCAGGCGATCGGACCGCGCTCACCGCGGTGGGTCCCGAACACCGCTGCCTCTACCTCGCCCCAGACGGCGCATGTCGGATCCATCGCGCAATGGGAGCCACCGCCAAACCATTGGTATGCCGCCTTTTCCCGGTGCTGCGCGTGCGCACGGAAGCCGGCGTGCGAATCGGAGTGTCGCCGCGCTGCTACACCCACCACCGGAACTTTGAGGAAGGCCCCGCGCAGGCTGCCACCGACATCACCGGCACCGCGCAGCTCCCGTGGCCGCTCGTGGCTGGCATAGGCGGCGACGACGCGGCCGAGGGCATCTCGTTGGAGGCCGCGCTGCTGTCGGGACTGGGCTCCGGCGCGCCGCTTCCGGACCTGTGGGCCAGTGTGGTGAGCGGCTATCTGGGCACCCCCTGCACGAGCCACGGGGATCGGTGGCACCGGGCCGTTGCACCGGCGCTGGCCCACCTCGGACACGACCTGTGGGCCGAGAATGGACCGCCGGTGGAACGGCCCCCGGTGGGGAGTCACCCAGAGGAAGTCGCGCGGCTGGCGGCGGTGCTCCGCAACGCCGCGGCGCTGCCCATTTTCTCCGGCCTCCCCGAGGAGAGCGACCGGTACGCCCGCCACGTCGCGCGCGACTGGATCCACCTGCGCGCGTGGAATGACTTTCCGTCCATGTTCGCTGGGTACGCCACGCTCCTGATCGGTCTGCTCGTCGCAACCATCGCCGTGGACTACGATTCCGACTTGCCGCGCGCAGACCGGTTTGCCTTTGCCTTGACTGCGTGGACGCGCGTGCTGCGCCTGGCCCACAACCAGTCCCTGTTGTTCGCACATGAGGGCGAGTTTGCCGCAATACTGCGGGACAGCGTGGCACCGAACGAACCGGAG
>CALBXO010000313.1 GCA_937890335.1 uncultured Pseudomonadota bacterium
AACAACGGCCAGCAAGAGGACAGACCGGACCTGCCGTTCGGTCCTGCTGACGCCGCGGCGAACAAGAGCTGCGCGCTGTTTGACGCCGGCACCCAGGTCCTCGCCGTCTCCAACCGGGGCGACGCAGGCCAGGTCGTGATCCTCCCGTCCGACTCCGAAGCTTACATGGTCACGCTGCCGGAAGGAGAGGGTTTCCTGACGATTGAGGTTCCGGACTGGGAGGCTGAGATCGCCTTCTCCGCCCACCACTCCACGAGCTTCCAGGTCATCGACAGCGACCTGCTGCAGCCGCTGTCCTGGAACGGCGCTTGCGGGGACGACAAGGGCATCACAGAGACGCGCTTGATCTTCCACTCCTGGGGCGCGTTCACCGTCCAGTACGGTGCCGAAGGCCCGCGCGAGGCTTGGTTCAGCGCGATCCACCTCAACCCCTGACGCCCGTGCGCGGGGCACTCATCGCGATCGTAGCGACCGCGTGCTGCGCCTGCACCGCTCCGGAGACGCCCCCCAACGGCTTTGATTGGGGTCTGGCGCCCGGTATTGAGCCTCCCCCCGTACCCGCTGCGAACCCCCAGACTGCCCAGAAGGTGGAGCTGGGACGCCACCTCTTCTACGACTTTCGCCTGGCGCGTAATGAGAAGCGGTCGTGCGGCATCTGCCACGAAGACAAGAAGGGCTTCACCGACGGCTTTGTCCGCGCGGTCGGCGCCACCAACGAAGTCCATCCACGCAATACGCTGAGCCTGAGCAACCTTGGCTACCGCGAGTCCCTGACGTGGGTGCACCCGGAGCTGGGCTCCCTGGAAGAGCAGCTCCTCATCCCGCTGTTGGGTACGGACCCCATCGAGCTCGGGTTTGGCGGCCACGAAGACGAACTCACCGAACGCCTGGCGGCTCTGCCACTCTACCAGGACCTCTTCGCCGCGGCCTATCCCGGCAGCCCCAATCCCATCACGCTCGAGTCGGTCGCCATGGCGATCGCGGCGTTTGAGCGCACCATGATCAGCCGCAACGCCCCCTACGACCGCTACCTGCGCGGTGAACGGGACGCCATCTCCGACGACGCGCGCCGCGGCGCCGAGCTGTTCTTCAGTCCCCGCGCCGGATGCAGCCGCTGCCACGGCGGAGACGACTTCATGGCCATCGCGGACGACAGCGGTGAAGTCATGGCTGCGCACGGCTTCTTCAACGTCGGCCTCTACAACGTGGACGGCGCGGGCGCCTACCCTGACGGACGGACCGGACGCCACTCGATCACGGGCGACCCCGACGACATGGGCGTGGTCCGGGTCCCCACTCTGCGCAACGTCGAGCGCAGCCACCCGTACTTCTCCGACGGGAGCGGCGCGAGCCTGGAGGACGTGGTCGCCGTGTTTGACCGAGGGGGTCGGCTGACCGATTCGGGGCCCAATGTGGGAGACGGGCGCGACAGCCCTCTCAAGAGCCCACTGATCAAGCCGCTTGGACTCAGCGAGACCGAGCGCGGTCAGCTTGTCGCGTTTCTGTGCAGCTTGACGGAGGAGGAGTTCCTCACAGACCCGAGGTTCTCGGACCCCTTTCCCCGCGACGAGTAAGCGTCAGCGCGAGGTCGGGTCCGAGAGGGTCGGCGCACGGCGGGAGCCGGCGCACGCGGGGACAGCGTCAGTCCCAGAGGCGCAGGAGCATGGCACGACGGCGGACGCCGTCGTCGCTACGGCCCGCCACCACGATTCGGCCACGACCGTCGATGGCCACAGCGTCCGCGCGGTCCGAGGTCTCACCGACGTGGAGGACGAGCTTGCCGCTGTTGCCGAAGCCGGCGTCCGGGGTGCCGTCGGGCATCAGCCGCAACACGGCAGCGCCGTACCGCCCGTTGCTGTAGGCGCGTCCCACCACAACGATGCGGCCCTCAGCGTCCACAGCCAGGTCGTGACCCACATCCCTGCCCCCGTCAAAGTCCACGGAGACGATGCCTCCGTCGCCGAAGCTGGCGTCCAGCATGCCGCTCGGCAGGTAGCGCGCCACCACGAGGTCACGGCCGTCATCCTCCTGCCTGTGGATCTCGCCGGTGACGACGATCCGCCCCTCGGCATCCACCCGCACACCGTTGAGGCGCTCCGCCGTGTCGCCCTCGTCCGAGTGATCGTGCTGCAGCGCCGCGCCGCCGTTGAAGTCCGGGTGCTGACCACCCATGGCATCGATGGCGAGCAGGTGGGCGTTGTCGTCGTAGCCCGCCTCCGCGTGGCCCACGGCGTACGTCACGTTGCCCGGCCCGTGGGCCGCATGGGTGACCGCGGTGTCAAAGCCGAAGTCCTGGAGCGCGGCCAGGGTGAAGTCCGGGTCCTCGGTGCCGGCGGCGAGGTACCGTCCAATCACCGCGGTGCTCGGGGACCCGTGCAGCGTGCCCACCACCGTGGCGTTGCCCGCGTCGTCCAGGAGGACGCCCTGCCAATGTCCCGCGTCGTCGTGGTCAATTGCCCAACCCATCTCGCCGAACGCCACATCGATCACGCCCGCTGGGGTGATCTGCGCCACCGCCGGGCGGTACACGCTGTCGCCGGTGAACGCGGCGCCAGCCAGCACAATGCGCGTCCCATCTGCGGAGACGGCCAGCGCGTGAAGCGAGTCATCGCCGCCCACGACATCGCCCGTGAACCAGCCATCGGTTCCGAAGGCCGGGTCGAGGGCCCCATTGGACTGCAGTCTGGCGACGACAAAGTCCAGGTCCTCACCGTGACCGCGGCTGCTGCCACCGATGACGAGTCCAAGGGTCTCGGACCAGGCCAGGTCTGTGACGTGTACGTCGGCCCCCTCCTCCTCGAGGATCATGATGCCGGTGTCGCCAAAGCTCGTGTCGAACTCGGACGGGACCGGACAGGCCTCGTCGTTGGGCGCGCCCTCACGCACACACGGGTCGCACCCGTCAGGCAGGTCGTCGTTGTCCTCGTCGATGTTGTCGTCCGAGCCGGGGCACAGGTCCTCGTCGTCCGGCACACCGTCGTTGTCCTCGTCGGGTACGGGTACATCCGCGTCGTCGCCGTCCGGCATGTCGGCGGCGTCGCCCATATCGTCCGCGTCGCCCGTGTCCTCTACATCCCCCGCGTCGCCTGTATCTTCTACGTCGCCGGTGTCGCCGGTGTCGCCAGTGTCGCCAGCATCACCGCCGTCTCCGGCGTCGCCGGTGTCGGAGCCGGTGTCGCCAAACGGATCGTCGATATTGCCGTTGTTGTCGCTGCACGCGCAGCCGGTCAGGCCCGCGAGGAGCGCGGACAGGGCGAGCGCGATCAGAACTTGTTGGGTGTTCATCGGATGGCCTCCACCAGCAGATGGAGGGTCTGGCCAGCCGCAGACAGCAGCCGGGGGGTTGCCCCCAGATGGGTGCTGCCCTGGTGGGCGCCCTGCGGATCAAAACTATGGACCGCGCGTCCCACGGCGTCCAAGGCGTGCACGCGGCCATCGGTCGTGATCGCGATGTCGCGTGGGACACCGGCGAAGATACCGTCACCATAGCCGCCGATCAGCGCTCGTGTGCTGGTATCGAAGACCTGGATGCGCCGGGACCCGGCGTCGCAGACATGGGCGTGTCCCTGGGCGTCCACGGCGACTGCCACAGGTCCGTTGAAGGTTCCGCCCGTCCAGATGGGTTTGCCCAGGACGCCAACGCGGCGGCCATGCTTGTCCAGCACAACCACCTCGTGGGCGGTCACATCGCAGACGAGCAGCCCGGCGGGCGACATCGCCAAACCGCCTGGGGCCTGGAGGTCCCGCGCCACGGCGGTCACCTTGCCGCGCGCGTTGAGCGCGAAGACGGTGCCGTTGCCCCGGTCGGAGACCCAGAGACGATCGCCATCGATTTGGACAGCGACGGGTGATTCTTCATCGCGGGCGCCGTACCGCCAGCCCGCGTGCGCCCCGGGGCCCGGCGTCACCGCCACCCCCGGAGTGAGATGGACCTGCGCTCGCCCGTCCGAGACGGTCAGACGCACGTCCGATGAGGCGGAAGCCGGCCCGGCAAACGCCGTGCGAACCCCGAACGTCGCGGCCGCAAGGCCCGCTGCGCTCCCGCCGAGAAAAGTGCGGCGGTCCATCAATTGCGGCTCGGGAAGGTGCCCTGCAGGGCGATGATGTAGTTCACGGCCTGGTAGGGCTGCACATTGCCGTGCGACTGGTTCCCACCGGTGTTCGCCGCCGCCTGTGGGCTCAGCGTTGCCGACGGCGTTCCCGTTACATAGGTGTCCTCAGCCGCCCGCGCCGGCAGCTTTCCGGACGGGTTCGTGTCGTTGGCCGGGTCTGTGGAGGCGTTCAGGCTGTGGGTGTGTGACGGAATCTGCGCTGTCGTAAGCGTCACGGCCTCCTGGCCCCCGCGCTCGCCCAAGCGGTAGGGAGTCAGACCGGGTCCGGTGCCGGCGTGGACCGGCACACGACCGCGAAGATCGGGCAGCGCGAACGTGGTGCGTCCATCACCGCCGTAGGTGGTGCCGAGTATGGAGAACAGCGCAGAGTTCTGGCTGATGGCCAGGAGCTGCCCGTCGCACAGAGCCCAACCGCGCGGGGCAAAGTTGCCGCCGAACATCACAATCTGACCGAGAAATGGATCTGCCATGGGGAACCTCCAAGATGAAGGCCTCCTTGTTCCACCGCCCGGGGGTGCTGTCAACACAAATCCGGCGCCCGCCAAGCTCATTCTGTCAACTTCTGACATGAGGGCTGAAGCGCGTCCACGTCGAGATCGTTCGCGCACAAGCGCCGCACAAGGCCACAGTCGGCCGGCAGACCTCCGAAAGGAAGATCGACCCCCTTGCCCCTCGCCATTTGTGAGGATCTCACCGTGCTTGGAGGGTCTTTCCAGGTGCCCCAGCGGTGCGGAAAATGGACCTGGGGCCTGTTCGGGACTTCCCACCGCGAACGGCAGTGAATACTGTGTCCGCGGGAACGGGAACCCCGGGCGCAGGTATGATGTTTTCTGAATGACTAAAAAGAAGATCTCCGCTGGAGTTCTGATCCTCGCTCTCCTCGGGTTCGCCGGCCTCTGGGCCTGGGACGCCCTGCGAAACCCATGCGACGAAGGCGCCCTTCAGGCCGCCATGGCAGCCCTCGAATCCGGTGCCATACCCGACGACGAGCGCAGCTCGTACGCCATGGAGAAGTTCCACGCGGCGTGCGACCAGCCCCTCTACATCGAGGCCTTCCAGCGTATGGCCTGGGAACGCGCCACCCCGTCCTCACGGCAAGTCCCGCTCGCCGGGACGCCGTCTTCCTCTCCGCTGGCGATGTATTTCTACCAACGCCAGGTCCAGGCCCAATGCACGGGAGACGTCAGCGCGGCGCAGTTCGCCCAAGGCTCGACGATCGGTTCTCGGGAGGACCAGACCCGCTTCATCCGCACCTATTGTGGGTACGGCGAGCTACCGCCGCTCAGCCCGCGGGAAGTCGATGGCCTGGTCCACGATGACCTGTTGCGAACCACCGTCGGCTGGCTGCGCGAGCAAGGAGCGCTGACGCGTGCGTCCGCGTACCTCGTCCTGACAGCCAATGGGGCGATCCGATTCCGACCGGGCGTGGACATCACCTACGCCGGCCCCACACCGCCGTACCCAGACCTGCCAGACCTGGGTGTCGGACTGGTGCCGCAGGGTGTGATCGCGGGGGGCGTTGCGCTGTCCGGGGACAAGGCGTGGAAGGTGGACGCGCTGCTGGAGTCCATTGAGGAGTTCGTGTCCAAACACAAGAAGCTGGCCACCCTGCGCAAACAGCCATTTGACGGGATCTCGGTCACCATCCATAGGGACCTGGACACAGACCACAGCGAGTTTGATCGCCTGGTGCGGAGCGTGGCCCGCGCCCCCGATGTGAGGAGAATCCTCTTCCGGGTCACCGCGGGGGAAGATCCGGGCGTCATGGGTGAGACCCGCCTGTTCCCCATTCTGGTCGCAACTTGTGACCCTCCGGAGGACGACGAACTCACGCGGGCTTGTGTGCGCGTCACGCCAACGGCCGAGGGGGTTCTGATGGAGGACGGCACCGGGCTGGACGACAAGGCCTTTCTTGCGACGCTCCTCGCCGGCGCGGAGCAGGGCACCACCGTAACCCTTCGCGGGCCTGTCAACGCCCAGCTCATTCGGGTGGCCGCGCTGGTTCGCGGCGACGCCGACCGTCTGGGCGCCACGCCCGTGATTGAGCCTGACACCGGGCGCTGAGGTCTGGTAGCGACGGGCTTCCGCGCCAATGCAGGTGTTCGACCCCGTCCCTTCGCAAGCGATTTCCGAGCAGCTTCACACTTCTTCACGTTGGCGCAACGGGCCACGAACAACCGGGGTTCAAATTGCGAGGGCAGGCTGGACACAGCACGCCAACACCAAGGAGATGCCCCACGTGAAACGCAAACTGACCTTCCTCACTCTCATCGCCCTCGCCGTAGTCCTCGCCGCCGCCTGTGGTCGCCGACACAAACACCACGGCGAGCTCACCGACGCCCAGCTTGAGCGCCGGGCGCACGACAAGCTGGACTACGGCCTGGACGAGATCGACGCCACGGACGCCCAGCGCGCCAAGATCGGCGGCATCCTCGACAAGCAGGTCCTGCCGGAGCTCAAAGCGCTGCGGCCGCTCAAGAAGGAGACGCACGACATCGCGGTGCGCGAGCTGCTCAGCGGCAAGCCCGACGCCGGGACCCTCCACAAGCTCGTGGACGACCGCGCCGTCACTCTGACGGGCCTGGCACACAAGCTGGCGGACGCCGCCATCGACGCCCACGCGGTGCTGACGCCGGCGCAACGCACCGACATCGCCGACCGCATGCAGGAGCGCGCCGCCGAGCACGACGACAGCGACGGGGAGTGGATGGCCAACATGATGGTCGAGCGCGCGCTGGACAAACTCGACGCGTCCAACCAACAGGAAGAGCTGGTTCTGGACCACAAGGAGCGCCTGACCACCGAGTTCAAGGCGTTGCGTACATCCGGCGACCGCAGCCGGGCTACGATGGACGCCGAGCTTCGTTCAAAGGCGCCCGATGCGGCGGTCATCCACAAGCTCATCGACGTACGCGCGGGCCAGTACGCTGGGGTGGCCCACAAGGTCGTGGACGGCGCAGTCGAGATCGGCGCGACCCTCACGCCCAAACAGCGGGAGATCATCCGCGAGAAGATCGGCGCCACGAAATGACCTCCGCTTCCGCGATGCGACGCGGCAAGCGCGAGATGCGACGCGTGCACCGCGCCATCGGCGCCGAAACCGGGTAGGCTCCAGGACGAGATGACGACGATTCTCCTCATCGACGACGACCCAAAGCTGGCCACGCTCCTATCGAGCTATCTGGGCCAGCACGGGTACACCCTGCGCCACGCAGCTGGCGGGGCGCAGGGGCTCGAGTCGCTCGCGTCGCTCACGCCGGACGCCGTGTTGCTCGATGTGATGATGCCCGGTATGGACGGACTCGAAGTCCTCCGGCGCCTCCGCGGTCGCTCCCAGGTCCCCGTGATCATGCTCACGGCCCGCGGCGACGAGACGGACCGCATTGTCGGCTTGGAGCTCGGCGCCGACGACTACCTTCCCAAGCCGTTCAACCCTCGCGAGTTGCTGGCGCGTCTCAAGGCCGTGCTGCGCCGGGCAAACCCCGTCGCCGGCGACGCCCGTCATATCGAACTCTCCGATCTGGTCATCGACATCGAAGGCCGCGTCGCACACAGGGCCGGCGAGCTCCTGGACCTGACGGCCCTCGAGTTTGATGTGCTCGTGGCCCTCGCCGACCGCGCCGGTCGCGTGGTCAGCCGCGAAGGGCTCCTGACCGCCGCCGGCAGGGACGACACCACGGTCAGCGACCGGACGGTGGACGTCCACATCTCTCACCTCCGCCGCAAACTCGGCGAGCCGTCGTTGATCAAGACGATCCGCGGCGTCGGCTACTTGATGACACGATGACCGGATTCCACAGGTTCGGTCTCCGCGCGACCGGGGGTGGACCGCGTCACTGCATGGTCGATCGCACTGCGTCTGGGTTCCTGAGGGACCCAAGGCGAACGCGCTTCGCTGTCAGGCGGCGCCCGGCACGAGGTGGCGACCGATGAACATCCTCCGCAAATCGCTCGGCCGCCAGCTCTTCCTCTGGCTCGCCGGCACCATCGTTGTGACCATCGTTGCCGTCGCCGCCGTGATTGCGCTGACCACCTTCGCCAACCCGGCTGGCATGGCTCTCGAGCACAAGCGGCTCGAGGCGTTCACCTCCCACAGTTTTGAGCGCGTCTGGCGCGACCCCGCGGACCGGGACGCGTTTGCTGCGGGCATCGCACGGGATCTGGAGCTGGAGGTCACGGTGCTCGACGCCGGCGGCACGGTGCTGTCCCGACACGGTGAGGTCTGCCGCGCGCCGCGCACCTTCATCGTGCCCGTGAATCTCGACGGCGCCAAAGTCGGCGAGGTCCAGATCTGCAAGCGCCACCGACGCGGCGCGCTGCTCAACTTGCTGGCCATCCTCCTGACGGTGGGCCTGGTGCTCTGGGGCCTCGCATGGCTGTTGGCCCGACGGCTCGGGCGCCCCCTCCAGGAGCTGGCCGACGTCGCCGGGCGGCTTGGCGACGGCGAGCTCGATGCGCGGGCTACAGATGCTTTGAAGGAGGGCGGCGAGATCGCGTCGCTGGCGACATCCCTGCACGAGATGGCGGACCGAATCGACGCGCAATTGCGCGACCAACGGGCCCTGCTCGCCGGCGTGTCCCACGAGCTGCGGACCCCGCTGCAGCATATGCGTCTGCTCGTCGAGCTCGGGAAGACCGACGAGCTGGAGACCGAGATCGTGGAAATGGACGACCTCGTGGACCAGCTCCTCCTGTCGTCCCGGCTGGACTTTTCGCTGCGCGATGTCCGCACCATCGACCCCGTCGAGATCGCGCTGGAGTCACTGGAGCGGACTGGCGGCGACCCCGAGCTGCTGGACGTGCGCGGCGAGCTGCCACCGACCCAGGCGGACCCCGCCATGATCCGGCGCGCGTTGGCAAACCTCCTGCGCAACGCCACCGAACACGCCGGCGGCGTCCGGGAGCTGGTGATCGACGCAACCGACGGAAAGCTGCGCTTCCGGGTCGTCGATTGCGGGCGGGAGACGGTCGCGCCCGAGGCGTTTGAGGCGTTCCAGACCGACGGTGGCTCACTGGGTCTCGGACTCTATCTCGTGCGGCGCGTCGCGCTGGCCCACGGCGGCGGGGTGCACACTGAACCTGGCAGCGTCGGCTTCACCCTGGCGACCGGCTGACCTCTCTGTCTCTCGACAAGGCCTGGAGCCCGGTCGCTGGCCGCAGAGGGTATCTACAACAACTGGGCGACCTGTTGATCGATCTCCTCGATGAGGACCTGCAGCCGCACATCGTCCCGCTGCGACTCGTGGTAGAGGGCGTGGACCGTCTACAGACCGAAGCGCCACCCCACCAGCGTGTACCCTCCCAACCAGATCTGCGGGCCAAACTCGGTCGCAGGTCGGGTGGGGGCCAGCTCGGGAATCCGGTCCACAGACAGGTTCACGAACGCGGCTCGCGTACCCAGCTCAAGCTCCAGTCCGCGCCAGAGGACAAAGTTCACACCCAGACTGGCCCCCACCAGCGGGCCGGGTTGCGACGCAAATCCAGCCTCGGACTCGCGACCGCCCTCAAACTCAACGAGGGTCTCGCGCACGGACAAGAAACCAAGCTCGAGCCCGAGAAACAGATCCGCAACGGACCCTGCATCCAAGTGCAAGCGCGGCTCGACCCCCACGCGCAGAAGCCGCGTCTCCACCCGGCTGCCGGAGCCGTTGGAGTTGACGACCTCAGGCGTGCCTCCGCTGACGCCATAGCCCAGGTTGAGCCCCACGGACAGACCCGGACGCGCCCGCCACCGCGCCTCCAGGAAGAAGTCCCCGAACAGCGTCGGCGATGTGCACTCGAAGACGTCCCCGTCCTGGCGGCAGGTGTCCTCGCCCAGGGTCCATAGCTGCGCACCGGCACCCGCGCGCAGCGTGGACTGCCGCTCCTCGCCGTGCGCGCCGGGGCCAAGAACGAGCACGCCCACCAGAACCAGCGCAGAAACCTTCCACCTCATGACGTCCCCTCCCCCGCACCGCGCGGCTTGAGATAACAGGTGATGAGCAGGCACAGCTCCTCCTCAAACCGTGGGTCCGCGATCAGAGCCTCGCTGCGGGGACCGTAGAGCACGCCAAATCCCGCCTGCACGATCATGCTTGCGGCAAAGTCGGCGTCCAGCGCCCGCATCTCCTCTTGCGCGTCCGGGTGGCGCAGCGCGGTGGCCACCAGCGTCGTCGCTCGCTGCGTCCACTCGTCGACGAGGTTGACGTGTTCGGTCCAGCCCACCTCTTCGAGCAGGATGCGGCTGAGATCCGGCTCGACGGTACGGGTGGCAAGGATGGCCCCAATGAGCCCCCGCACCGCGTCGGACAACGGGATCTCTCGCCCCCTCGGCTCCAGCAGATCCGCCACGCTGTCCTCAAACACCTGCATCTGCTTGTGCGCCAGGTCCTCAAACAGCGCCACGACGATGGCGTCTCGGTTGGGAAAGTACTGGTACAGCGACCCCACGCTGACACCGGCGCGCTGGGCGATGCGGTTTGTGCTGGTCTTCCGGTAGCCGTGCTGGATCAGAAGCTGAGCGGTAGCCTGCAGGATGGCCTCCACAGTAACCTGTGCTCGCTTCTGACGCGGCGCCTTGCGGGGGCCGAGTTCCTTATCGCTCATGTTTCTCCAATGCGAGTTGAAGAATACGAGCGGGTACTCACATTTGCAATGGCAAGACCGATGGGGACGAGCATCCCCGAAGCACCACGGCGGACACACCATGAGCATGAGCCTGAGCGAGCACCTCCCCTGGCACACCAGAACCGAGCCTCGGGTACCCGGACCCAAGGGCCTGCCCCTCGTGGGCGTGCTGCCCAAATTCGCCAAGAATCCGCTGGGCTACATCACGCACCTCAGCCGCACCTACGGCGACGTCGTCGAGCTCGGCTGGCGCAAGAACTACCTGCTGACCCACCCGGATGCGATCGAGCGGGTGCTGCTGACCGACGGCGACCACTTCATCAAGGACGAGGTCACGCGCGCCCTGTCTGGGGGGCTCGGCGACGGCCTGCTCACGTCTCACGGCGAGACGTGGAAGCGCAGCCGGAAGATCGTGGCGCCGGCGCTCAAACGCAGCCGGATCGCGTCGTACGCGGACTCCATGGTCGCCGCCACCGACAAGTACGTGGAGACACTGACCACGGGCGAGCGCCGGGACATCCACCGCGACCTGATGCACCTGACGCTGGACATCGTGGCGGCCACGCTGTTTGGGGCCGACGTGCACGAGGACGCCGAAAAGATCGGGCACGCCCTCGAGGCCTTGATGGAGGAGTTCATCCTCTCGGCGCGGACGTGGCGGCGGCTCGTGCCCGATTGGATTCCCACGGGCAGCAAGCTGCGCTCGCGCAGCCATGTGGCGGACATCGACGCCACGCTCTACGGCATCATCGCCCGGCGCCGCGAGCAGGGACTGGGTGAGGACCTGCTGTCACTGCTTCTGGGGGCCACGACCGAAGACGGAGAGCACCTCGACGACGCGCAGCTGCGCAACGAAGCCATCACGCTGTTCGTCGCCGGACACGAGACCACCGCGCTGTCCATCGGCTACGCCATCTACCTGGTCAGCCGGCACCCCGAGGTGGAGGCGCGGCTGCGGGCCGAGCTTGAGGACGTGCTCAGTGGGCGTCTGCCGGGCGCGGACGATACCCATGCCCTGCCCTGGACCACGGCCATCGTCAAAGAGGCCATGCGCCTGTATCCGCCGGCGTGGACCGTGGGCCGGGAGTCCATCAAGCCCTGGTCGTTGGGCACCTACGACTTCCCGGTGGGCTCGCAATTCGTGTTGCCGCAGTGGGTGGTGCACCGCGATCCCCGCTTCTGGGACAAGCCCGGCTGTTTTGCCCCCGAGCGCTTTTTGAACGGCGAGCCGAGCCACCGGTTTGCGTATTACCCATTCGGTGGCGGCGGGCGCATCTGCGTCGGAAACCACTTCGCGATGATGGAGATGGTGTTGGTGCTGGCCACGCTCTACCAGCGGGTTCGATTTGAGTCCGACGACGAACTCCAGCTCGTCCCAAGCGTCACCCTGCGGCCCGTGGAGGGAATCCACGCCACGACCTGGCGCCTGGACCGGCCCCATTGACGTGGTAGTTGGATTTGCCGGGTTGTCGCTACCCGCCGACGACCCGGTTCTTGCCCTCGGCCTTGGCCTTGAGCAGCCGCTGGTCCGCCATGTGGAACAGGGCCAGGGCGTAGGCATCCACCGGGTCGTCGCCCGGCGTCAGAGACACGTCGCACTCGCGGTAGTCGGCCACGCCCACGCTGATGGTGGCCTGCACCTCGATGCCGTCCACGAGAAACGGGGTCTTGCTGATGAGTCGGCGCAAGCGCTCGGCCACAAAGGCTGCGCTTGTCACGTCCAGCTCGGGCAGCAGCATGACGAACTCGTCGCCGCCGTAGCGCGCGGGAACGTCGCTGTGCCGCAACACCTGGAAGAGGCGGTCCGACAGGCGTTGAAGAACCTGGTCGGCCACCACGTGTCCGTGCTCGTCATTGATCTCCTTGAAGTGATCCATGTCGAATACGGCAATGCTCAGGCTGGTGTTGTGCCGCAGGGCCCGGCGCAACTCGCGGTCCATGCACTCCTGGAGGTAGCGCTTGTTGTAGAGCTGCGTCAGCGTGTCCCGCGTCAGCAGGCGGTACATCTCCTCGTGGTAGGCCGTCTCCACGTCGGAGCCGAGCAGGACCTTGAAGATGAAGTCGCCCACGTGCACGAGATCGTTGTTGGCGAGCTCCTGCTCCTGCACGGCGCGCCCATTGACGAAGGTCCCGTTGGTGGAGCCCAGATCCCGGACAACCAACGTGTTGGCCTCCCGCTGGACCACCTCCGCGTGTCGGTTGGAGACCGTCGTGGCCTCCTGACCCACAGAGATGTCGCAGGCGGACGAGCGGCCGATCAGGGTGGTCTCCGCCGTGATGACGTAGCGCCGGCCCGGGTTGGGCCCATTCATCTGAATCAGACAGATTTCGCCCGCGGGGAAATCGACGGTGTCGCCGCCGATGTCCTCCTCGATCGTCGTGGGCTTTGTGTGGTCGTCAGGCACGCTTGTGGATAACTCTGTGGATGGCGGTGGACGAACCGTGGAGTCAGCGCAGACTCTAAAGTTCCCTCCACAATCTCCCGCGGTACTCCCCAAGCACCGGCAGCGATGAATGTTCAATTGATACACCGACTTGGGCGCGCTTTCCACGTTTTCACAGGCCCTACTAAGACTGCGATCATTCTTGACTTGAAAGAACCCCTCTCTCCGAAGCGTCGACGCGCGAGCGCGCGCTTGTAAGCCACGCCCGTTCGCGATACGACACTCAGTCTCGAAAACCCCGTAGGTAAGGTCGGCGGAATGAAGATTGAGATCGCGCGTGACGCACTCACCCAGGAGCTATTCAAGGTCCAGGGCGTCGTCAACCAGAAGAGCACCTTGGCGATCCTGAGCAACGCCCTGCTCGTGGCTGAGGACGGAACTCTGACCATCCACGCCACAGACCTCGATGTGACCATCTCCACGTCATGCGCGTGTGAGGTCGCCGAGGGGGGGCGCGTGACGCTCCAGGCCAAGAAGCTCTTTGATGTCGTCAAGGGCGTCCGGGCCGCTGAGCTGTCGCTGAGCACGGAAGAGAACAACTACGCGCGGATCGAGGCGGGACAGGTGGGCGCGCGCCTTCCGGGCATGCCGGCCGAGAGCTTCGCCAACATCTCGGACTACACTGGGATTGAGTTTCACCCCATCGGCACCGCCCGGCTGCTGGACATGATTGAGAAGACGCTCTTCTCCATCTCCACGGACGAGGGCCGGCCCAACCTCAATGGTGCGTTCTTCCGCATCGGTGAGGACGGCAGCTTTACGATGGTGAGTACCGATGGACATCGGCTGTCGCGCATTGCGCTGGCACCAGATGAGATGTCTGCCGGGACCTCTTTCCCGGACGCGCTGCGCCGCGGTGTCATCATCTCCCGCAAGGGTCTCGGCGAGCTCAAGCGTGTGCTGGACGCGGCCAACCCGGAGCTGAGCTTTGGGCTGCAGGACAACAACATCGTCTTCCGCCACGGACCGACCACGGTGGCCATTCGCCTGATTGATGGCAGCTTCCCGGACGTGGACCAGGTGCTCCCGCGCGAGAGTGACAACAAGGCGCGCATCAACCGGTCGGACCTGATTCACACCCTGAAGTTCGCCGCCATTGTGGCGCCGCCGAAGACCGGCAACGTCCGCATCAGCTTCCGCGACGGGGAGTGCGAGATCTACACCCAGGACGCGGAGCAGGGCGAGGCCCGCGAGGTCATCGCCATCGAGTACGACGGCGCCGCGTGCCAGGCCGGTTACAACTACCGCTACCTGCTCGACGTGCTGGCGGTGCTCGACAGCGACGAGGTCACGATGGAAATCATCGACACCCTCTCGCCGACCATGATTCGCGATGGTGAGCGGGACGACATGCTCTTTGTCGTCATGCCCATGCGCATCTAGGAGAACCCCGACCCGTGGAGCTTGTGCACCTTCGGGTCCGTGATTTTCGGAACCTGGCGTCGGTCGACATCGCGCCGGGGCCTCGCTTCAACGTCATCAGCGGACACAACGGACAAGGCAAGACGAACCTCGTAGAGGCCGTCTATGTGCTGGGGTCCGTCAAGACGTTCCGCACCCAGAAGAACCGGGAGCTCATCCGTTGGGACGCCGACCGGGCCGTGCTCGAGGGCCTGGCCCATCGTGGTGACGACGAGCGGCTGGCGCGGATTGAGGTCTGTGGGGACCGCAAGGAGGTCTATCTCGGCGACCTGTCCGTGCAGCGGCTGGCGGACTTCTTTGGCACCCTCAACGTGGTGGTCTTCACACCCGACGACCTGAGCCTGGTCAAAGGCTCACCCTCGGAGCGCCGCCGCTTCCTGGACCGCGCCATCTTCAACCTGCGCGCGACCTACGCGGGCGACGCTGTCGGCTACGACAAGATCCTCAAGCAGCGCAATGCGATGCTCAAGGGGGAGCGCGTCGACGCTGTGCTGCTCGATGTTTATGACGAACAACTGGCGCTCAGTGGCGGCCGCGTCGCCTCAGCGCGACACCGGTTTGTGGAGCAGTTCTCCGCCCGGTTTGCGGCCGCGTTTGGTGAGATCTTCGGAGGGCTGTCGGCCACGGTCACCTACGAGTCGCCGTGGTGGGACCGCAGCGCGCTGCCCGAGACGCCCGAAAGTGCGCCGCGCGCAGGCCGGATTCTGGACCGTGACGACGCGCTCGTAAGCAGCGCGCAGGACGCGCTCCGGGCCGCGTTGGCGAGGCGACGGCAGGAGGATATGCGCAGGGGGCAGACCTCCACCGGCCCCCACCGCGACGACCTGCGAGTAGAATTGGAGAGCCGCTCTGCGCGCACCTTCGCAAGCCAGGGACAGCAGCGCGCCCTGGTGCTGGCGATGAAGATTGCGGAGGTGGAGTTCTTTGAGTCCGAGCGCGGTTTCCGGCCCATCCTCCTGCTCGATGATGTCTCCAGCGAGCTCGACCGCGCGCGCAATCGATTCCTCTTCGACTACCTTCGCGCCCATGACGGCCAGGTGTTCATCACGACCACGCACCGGGACCACATTCTGCTTGAGGAAGATGTGGTGGCGTATGAAGTGGAGGCTGGAAACGTCAGGCAGGTGGAGTAGGATGGGTTCAATGGGTTGGGCCTGGTTTCTCTGATCGAACCTGAGGCGGTTTGCCGCAACACCTCCAACTGCTGTCCGGTGACCCTCTGCGCGAGCGCCTTGTGGCGCAGGGTACGGAAGTCTTCCGCTACCGCCGAAACGCGCCCGTGTTCACCTTCCTGACGGTGCTGGCCACCGCCTGCGGTTTTGCTGCGGGGTGGGTCTACACCGCCAGCGAGCTGCGCACCTACCTGGGAATCGGCGCGTTCAGCGTGCTTCTCGCGACCGCCGTCACGGTCGCCGTGCTCGTCATCTACTGGACGTGGTTCGTCAACGTTCACTTTCTGGCTGTCACCACCGAGGAGCTTTTGATCGGCCGCAGCTACTCGGCGTGGAGCCTGTCCTGGCGGGCGTTGAACCTTCAGAAGATGGGTTTCTACGACATGGATGGGCACCCGGCGAGAGGCGTCCTGCGGGTCAAATTGGACGGCAAAGCCGTGCGCCTGCACCTGTTCAACCCGTTCGCGTACGTGGACAACCTGGAGCGCTTCATGCTCCAGGTACTCACACGGCTGCGCGACCACGGCGTGGGTCCACCCCCCAGGGAGTGAGCCGTCGCGCGTCGTCCATTCGCCCGGATCACGGAGCCCTTCCTTGTTGCGTTGCCCTACCAGGTCCCTGTGCTGTGTCGTCGTTCTTGTCGCTGTGGCCTGTGCGTCGGGGTGCGACGGTTGCGGCGGGAATGAGGCCACGCCTGCGCCACCAGTCCCGGTGTCTCTGACGTGTGACTCGCCCGTCGCGCTGGGGGATTCGCTCGGCAACGCCGCGGCTGTCGACGGAGCCCTCGTTGTGGCGACGCCCGGCGGCATCCTTCAGGTCGTATCTGGGGACGTCGCGACGCCGGTGGACCTGGAGGCCAAGAGTCTTGGCGGCGTCTACCACCTCGGCGGCGGCCGCGTCTTCGTCCTGGAGTTTGGCGGTGACCGCGTGTTTGAGCTCCTCTGGGCGGGCGGTGTGCTCACGCGCAAACGGACCTTCGAGGTAGGGTCGGCGCCGCGCCTCCTGGCCCAGAGCGACAAGGTGGTGCGCGTCGTCAGTCGCGACCCGGAACAACCCCTCACCGACATCGACCTGCTGACCGGCGCCACGACCACGCCGGCCGCCGGGGGTGAACTGGTAGCGGACCTCAAATGGTACGATGGCGGCTTCCAGGCGGCGTGGATTCGGGAGGCTAAGGTGGGCAGTACGGACGTGGAGGCGGAGCCGTACAAACTCCACGCGGCACCCTCAGGCCTCTACGCCCTACACGCTGGGAAGGCCGTGCTGACGCGGGTTGGCGACGGGAAGACCACGTCCTTGACGGGGTCTGCGACTGCGATGGCGGGTGACGTCGCGCTGCTGCTTGCCGGCAGTGGGTCACTCCAGATTGTGCGCGAGATGGAGGTCGTGGCGAGCCACGCGGTGCCCGTGGGCTCGTCGGACCTTGTGGTCGTAGACGGCGTGGCCGTGGTGGCGGCCGGCTCGACCGGGACTCTGACACTCGTCGGGGTGTCGGGAGACAGACCCGTGGCGACCCCAACCGTGACGGTACCGTATGCCGCCGGTCGTCTGCATGTCGGGCCAGGCGTGGTGTGGGTCTCGAGCCCGCAATCGGGACAGGTTGCGCGCTGTACCTGGTCGCGGTAGCGCTCGGCCCGGATGGACCGCCGCTGGTGTGGTCCAGATACCGTGGAGCCATCAGTGACAGGCGCTCGTCCACCAACGGGGCAGCAGCGTCCAACTGACGGTCTCATGTATTCTCAATCGTTGTGCATGTGGCGAGCTAGTCTTATCTCGTTTCGTATCTCACGACGTCAATTCACAACAGGTGTATTCCAATAGAGTGCAGTAGTTGAGCGGATGGCCATTGCGAAGCCACCGCGAAGCCCCAGAATTGGAGGGAACAGTGAACGAACCTCATGGGGCAACATGAACTCGACTCGACGCAATACACTTCTTCGCAGCAGCACGCCGGTCCTCGTCTCTCTTCTCGTCGCCGCGCTTTCAGTGGCCGCGGCGGCTCCCGGCTGGGCCTGCGGCGTCCCGATTGTCCCCGAGGGGGCCGATGTGTCGTTGGATGCCCAGCGCGTCCTCCTCTATGACCGCGGCGGCCAGGTGGACGTCGTGGCGCAGATTCAATTCGACACGGCCTCGGACTTCGCCTGGCTGATTCCTCTGCCCTCGGTCCCCACCGAGATTCGTGCCATGGAGGAGCGGGACCAGACGTTGATGGCGTCCCTGGACGCCTGGACGCAGCCCTATTTCGCCGACGACGCATGCCCCGATCTCTACGGCAACAACGGGGCCGGCGGCGGCGCGAACCTGGACGGACCGGCCGTGACCATCTTCGGCACCGGGACCGCCGGAACGTTCGACTATGTAATCCTGGGCGGAGACACGGGCTCGGGCGTACTCGACTACCTGGAAACGAATGGCTTTTCGGTGCCCGAGTCCGCCGGCGACGCCGTATCGCGCTACATCGAGTCGGGGCGCGTCTTCCTGGCGCTGCGCGTCGCGGACGAGGTAACCGGCACCCTGTCGCCCGGTATCGCCTTCACCTACGAGGGCGCCCCCGGCTTCCCCCTCGGCATCGCCCGGGCCTCGGCGAAGGACGACCTCGAGATCGTCCTCTACATCGTCGGGCAGAGCTCGTACGCTCCGGCCAACGCCAACTCCAGCACCATCCGCCTCGGGGACATCTCCTCTGCCGACGAGTACACCGGACGGGTCCGCGACCTCGGACAGAGCGGCGAGTGGGTCCTCGAATACGCCGGACAGGGCGACCGCACCTGGTGGGTGGGCGAATCCATCTGGCCGGAGGAGTACCTCCCGACCGCAATGAAGGAGTACTTCGGGATTGACGGGCTCATGGTCACCCGACTGCACGGCATCCTCCCACCGTCACAGCTCCAGGACGACCTTGCCTTCGCTCCTGTGCCCAACGAGATCGAGTCGTCGTACCTCTTCCCCGCCACCGGTTGCCGGAGCGAAAACAACGACCCGGCGACGAGCGAAGGCGACGAAACCGTCGGCTGCGCCGCCGCGCCGGGTGCCGTCAGCGCCCCATGGTGGCTGGCGCTCGGCCTGGCCGTCGTCGTGGTCCGCCGTCGTAAGTAGACCCGACGCGCCGGGGCGTTCCACGTTGTGCGGAGATGGTCA
>CALBXO010000314.1 GCA_937890335.1 uncultured Pseudomonadota bacterium
ACAACGGCGCCAACAACGGCGCCAACAATGGCGCCAACAACGGCGCCAACAACGGTGCCAACAACGGCGATCCCGACGCGGGCAACAACGGCGAGCCCGACGTGGACGAGCCGTATTGCACCGAGGGCGCGCAGGATATCTGCGACGACGGAATCGACAACGACTGCGACGGGCTCGTAGACGAGGGCTGTACCTGCACCACGGGCGAGAAGAGTTGCTACACGGGCGACCCGCGCGAGCTGCAGGTCCCGGACTCGGCGTGCCGCGCGGGTACGCAGGTGTGCCTGCAGGAGTTCTACTCCGAGTGCATGGATGAAATCGGCCCCTCGGAAGAGGTGTGCGACGGCGAAGACAACGACTGCGACGGCGAAATCGACGAGATCGAAGGGTGCAACAACGGGCCGCCCACCGCGATCTGCCCGGAGGACATGGTCGGACCAACTCTGGCCAACTACACCTTCGCGGGCGGCTACGACGACCCGGACGGGGACCCAATGGCGCGTGCGCAGTGGAGACTCCTGGACCACCCGGTCGGCTCGACCGCGGTACCCTCTCCCGCCACCGGACTGACGTCCGAGATCTTCGCCGACGTACAGGGCATCTACATCATGGAGCTCGAGGTCGAGGACACCCGCGGCGGAATCGGCCGCTGCACCACGCGGCTCGAGACCAACTCCGAGGACCAACTGCGCATCGAAATGGTCTGGAACATCGGCGCGAACGGCGACGCCTCCGACATCGACCTGCATCTGCTCAAGGCGCCCGGCCTGCGTTGGTTCGCCACGGGCGACCGGGGCGACGACTGCTTCTGGCGAAACTGCCGCGTCTGCAACGAGAACTACAACCAGGACCCCGTGATCTACGAGGCGAACTGTCGGCAGTTCATCGCCGACATCAACGCCGATCCCAACCGGTCCCCCGAACCACAGGTGGAGTGGTTCTCGCCGCTCGACGACAACGATCCTCGTCTGGACCTCGACGACGTGCAGGGCAACGGGCCGGAGAACATCAATGTGAAAGCGCCGCTCAACGGTACGTACCGCCTCGGCGTCCACTACTGGTCCGACGATGGATTCGGCGACTCCACCGCCATCGTGCGCATCTATTGCCGCGGCGCACTCGTCAAGGAGTTTGAGCCTGTGGTCCTCCGCGCCACCCAAGGCAATGACGGCGGGTCGCAGTCCGAGTTCTGGGAGGTCGCCGACATCGTCTGGAACAACCAGGGCTGCGAAGTGCAGGACTTTGGCGTTCCAGGCTGCCGCGAGATCTGCACGCGCGGTGAGGTGGACGCCACACTCGGATGCGCAGACGGGATGCAGCGGGGTCAGGCCTGCCGATGACAATCCGACGCCGGCTGCGCTGCACTGTCCTCCTCGCCCTCGTCCCTGTCCTCGCGGCCGTCGGCTGCAAAGAGGGCAACGAACAATTCGACGCCGACCCCGTGGCCGGCGATGGGTGTGCCCTGGGACGGGAGGTCGCCCAGCTGGACGAGTCGTTCGAGGACCCGCGCCGGGTCGATGTACTCTTTGTTGTCAGCGACGCCCCCGGAACGGAGTCACTCCAGAGACGGCTTTCGACGGCCATCCCGAGGTTCATCGCGCTGCTGGACAGCGACGGGCTGGACTACCACATCGGCGTCACCACCGGCGACGCCAGGTCCGCATCGGCCACGGGCTCGCTGCGTCTTGGCGGCGACGGGGTTGCCGGGTGTGAGGCACCCTCGCGTATCGTCACGCCGGCAGACGGCGAACTCGCCGCTCGCCACGCCGCCTGCAACGCCCTGGTCGGGACCCGTGGCCCCCACCTCCAGCAACCCCTCGACGCCGCGGTCGCGGCGCTGACGGTCCGCGCGTCCGAGCCCGACGAGGACGGCGGTAACTTCACTTTCCTACGACCCAGGGCCCGCCTGCTCATCATCTTCGTGACGGACCGAGACGATTGCAGTGGCGCGGGGGTCGCGATTGAAGGCGACACCGCACAGTCGGTGGCGTCGCGCTGCGCGCAGGTAGCGGACACGCTCACATCGGTCACCGGCAGTGACGCCGGTTTCGCGGAGCGGCTTCGTGCGCTGAAACTCGATCCGGAGTCCGTGGCTGTCGGCGTGTTTGGCGGTTCAGACGACGGACGGGAGACCGCGGAGGGCGATGTTCTGGAGGCGTCCTGTGCCGACGCTGAGGGGGCCGCGGTCTACCCGACGACCCGGTTGATTCGGCTTGTCGATGCGCTGCACCCCCGCAGCGTCTTCGAGCCCGCCTGTGCGGGAAGTTTTGGCGTGAGCATTGCGCATGTGGCGCGGCTGGGTGAGCCCACCGCGTTCACGGTGTGTGCGCGGCACGAGGTTCTCGGGTCGCCCATTGGCGTGGAGCTGCTCGAGGGTTCGACGCGGTCCTCCCTGTCGGCCGGCACGGAGGGGTTTGTGTTCCTGGGTGCCACCGAGGTGTGCCCAAATGGCGCGGTGGCCGTGTCCCCGGAGGTTCTCACCTCGGGCAATTCCAGCGTCGAGCTGCGCTACTGCACTCCCTGACCGCGCGGCGACGACCGACTACTCGGCCGCGATTGTCACGGCGTGGGAGTCGTTGCTCACGTCCGCTGCGGTCCTGACATAGGTCGCCAGCGTTCTCTCGATGACAATCTGGTCGCCACGCGACTTTCCGCGCCCGAGAATCAAGGTGAACTTCTGGTCCGCGCCGAACGCCTTGCGCGCGCCGGACAGGTCTTTGAAGGCAGTGAACACCACCTCGTTCTGACCGGGCCGCAGGTAGCGGGTCACGTTCATCGCAAGCTGTCCGTCCGTGCTCTTGCACTTGGTGACGAACTCGCCGTTGATGTGGATCTGGATGTCGTACTGGGTGGCCCCTGGGCTCGTCTTGCTGCTCACGAGAAAGTAGGCGTGTTGCAGACCCGGCGCCGGCGGCGTCGTCTGCCCCGTGGCGCCCTCACCCTGGACCTGAACCGTGACGCCCTTGACCGTGATGTGCACGTCGCCCTTGCGGTCAAATCGCACGTCGGCGTTCTGGAAGAGCTGGTCGCGCAGCCCGGGTACCTTCACGCCGTTCAGGTAGACGTCCCCCGCTGCGGCGTTCGCAGAAAAGAGGAGGGACAGGAGGACGGAGAGGGCGAGCAGGGGGGAGTACTGTCGGTTCATTTGGGCCGAAACGCTGCGTTGACGAGTTGTACGTGGTCCTCACGGGAGAGGTCGGACGTGATCGAATAGGTCACGCCCTGCTCCTCGACGACGGCCACATTGTAGCCGCCCGCGTTGTAGAACCCACGCTCGCCTGCGCGCGCGGCCGAATCGGGTACCTTCTCGTTTCGATCGAAGATGAGGACGGAGACCTTGCTCCCATCCACCTCGTAGACAACGTAGGCAGCCTGTTTCTCCCGCACGTTCGAGAGGCGAGCGCCCAAGAGGTTTACATCGCCGTCGCCGCGTCGGTCAAAACGCGGCGTCTTGACCTTGAAGTCGACCTTGCCCTGGAACCAGTGGTTCACGCGTGCGTCGTCGGGGCCGGTGATCTCGATGGGCACCTGCCGCCGATGCCAGCTGACCGACTCCCGCACAATGGGTTCATAACCCATGTTGCGGCTCTGAGGCCGCTCGGCTCTCGCGGTTCCCGACGGCGCGATTGTTGGGCTTGCGTCCTCGGATGCGCCGCTGGAGAACACCGCTGTGACGAGCAGCGCCACCGCTGCGGCCGCGGCCAGGCCACCCCCAGCCAACAACCACCGGTTGGTGCCTGTGCTGGGACGACGTGTCGCCTCGCGCATGGTGTCCAGGGGAACCACGGGAGCCGGCCCAGAGGCGGATGCCGCCTCCGCCTGCTGCGCCTCCACGTGCGACTGTGCCTCCAATGCGGCCACCAGTCGGACCTTGAGTGAGTCCGGCGCTGTTTCCGGCTCGTACGATTCTCGCAAAGCCTGCCGGAACCGGGACACCCGTCGCGCTTTGGAGCGACAGGTGTCGCAGGCGCCCAGGTGGACCTCGGTTTCCACACGCTCGCGCTCGTCGAGCTCGTCATCGACGTAGGCGTGGACCAGGAAATTGAACTCGTTGCAGTCCATGTTTGCTTCGATCTACCCCGACCGCTTGCGACGGCGGCGCTTGAATTCGACGACCTTTTGAACGTCGCCGTTCTCGTCCTCGATGTCTACGCGGGGGTCGTGCTTGATGTACCCCGAGTTGACCGCATGATCCACCAACTTGGCGGCGAGCAGCCGGCGTCCGCGGTACAGCCGGCTCATCACGGTGCCGATGGGACACCCGACGATCTCGGCGGTTTCCTTGTAGGAGAAGTCGTAGAGGTCGGCGAGAAGCACGACCATCCGGAAGTCGGTGGGAATCTCTTCCAGCGCGCTCTTTACGTCGTCGCTGAAGATCTTCTGGTACCAGTCGCCCTCGTCCTCCGCGCCATCCTCGAGGATGTTGCGCTTTGGGGCGACCGCGCGGTCCTGAAGTGGGCGGTGGTCGCGGTCATCCACCAGGAAGACCTTCTCGCGGGACTTTTTCCGGTATCGGTTGATGAACGTATTCGTCTGGATTTTGAAGAGCCAGGCTTTGCAGTTCGTGCCGCGCTTGTACTTCCCAAAGTGGGTGAAAGCTTTCAGCAACGTGTCCTGGACGAGATCCTCAGCGTCTCTTTCATTCTTGGTGAGCCGGAGCGCGACGCCAAACAGTGCGTCCACGTGAATGAGGGCCTCCTCGTTGAAGGCTCTCATTTTGTCGCTTCCTGCGACTTCCAACTCCATACCGACGGCTGTCATGGCTTCTCCTCGTGCCGGGTGCCAGGTCATCACCATAACCCGAGCGGGTCGCGGTCGTATTTCCTGGTGTCCGACTTTTTCGACGGGCAAAGGGGCCCGATGTTCATTTGTGGGTACGCAGCAGCGAACCCGAACGATCTAAGTCGGCGGGAGATAGTGGTTCTGGGCCGTCTGTGACGCGCCTGACCCGATTCGGCCGAGATGGGCCACAGGATCAGGGGTCGCACACGGGTTCGCGCACGCGCGCGCAAAGAAAAATGATCGGCGCAGGCCGACGGGCGATCAGCCGAACAACGCGCAGTAGTCGTAGCCGAGTGAATCGGCCACGGCGCGGTGGGTCACGGTGCCCTGGTAGGTGTTGAAACCGAGCGCCAGCGGGGCGTCGGCGCTGGCGGCCTGAAGCGCGCCACGCTGCGCCA
>CALBXO010000315.1 GCA_937890335.1 uncultured Pseudomonadota bacterium
GGTGGATGTCCGCCTTCGCGCGCTGGACATAGGCCTGCTTCTTGGATCGAAACAGGTTTCCAAACAGCATGTCGATGATATTCATCCGCACTCCACAGAACGCCGGCCCAACCAATCTAAGCGCGGAAGGGCCGCAAGACAATCGAACTGCCCGAATCGGTACGCAGAAGCCTTGCGCAGGCAGGTTGCCGTGCGCTCGTTTTGCAAGTACGATTCCGCGACGATGACGGCGACGCGCATCCTATTTGTGGTTCTTCTCACGGTCCTCGGGGCCGCGGTCCTCCCGGCTACGGCGGCGGCGCAGCTGTCTACGTACCGTCTGGAGATCCGCAAAGCCGAGGTCGTAGACTCCGACTACACCATCTTCTTCAGCCTCCTGGGCTCCTCCCAACAGGCGATCAAAGAAGTGGACCTCAAGACCCTCAAGGTCCTGGATGCCGATCAGGAACAGACCGAACTCGGCACTTCCGGCGCCGAGGTCAAGCTGCTCGCGGACCGCACGGACCGCAACGTGGCCATCATGTTCGTCGTGGCCAATTACCGCGCCTTCAACGACAAGAACACCAACGCGCGCACCGCCGTGAAGGAGTTTGTGCAGCGGGTACGAACCAACGGCGACGTCGTCGGCATGGTCACCTACGGCACCTCCTACAAGGACACGGCGTTCTCGCCGGACGTGAACGCAGTAGCCCAGCAAGTGGAAGGCCTCACCGACGGTGACGAGGGCGAGCCGCGCATCTTGCGGGCGCTGGGCCGGGCGGCCAACCGGTTTGCCCAGGACCTGGACCAACAACAGATCGACCTCAAGTACATGGTCATCATCTCGGATGGTGCCGGCGCCTGGATCGGGAAGACCGACAGCGCCTTCGTGGACCAGAAGACCACGCGCCTGGCCCGCAAGCTCGAGGAGCTTGGCGTCATCCCGATTGTCGTCGGCTACGGACCGCTGCTCGGCCCCGACGAGCCGGGGCTTCAATTCCTCAAGCAGCTGGCCAGCCAGGCCAACGGTACCTACCGCGAGGCGGAGGACAAAGAAGACGTTCTGAATCTGACGGACGCCGCCTACAACGAGATCTACGGCTCACACGTGCTGACGTTCAAGTCGTCGAGCCTGACCACCGGTGAGCAGCATAAGGTGCGGCTGGCCGCCACGGTGGACGCGCAAAAACTCAAGAGCCCGCCCTACCAGCTCTACATCCCTGAGGGAGGCGGCAACTGGACGCTTTGGGCCGCCATCGGCGGCGGAGTCTGCCTCCTCCTCGGGCTGCTCGGCGCCGTCATTTTTGGCGTGGTGGTCTTCCTCAAGAACCGCAAGAAGGGCGATGAGGAAGAAGAGATGTACTACGAGCCAGAGCCCCAAATGGCCCCGGCAGGCAACATGCAGGTGGCTGGGCAGGTCGCGCCATCCATGGTGCAGGATGACTACGTCGATGAACCGCCAGCGCAGTACCATGGACGTCTGCGTGCCAAGAGCGGCCCCCTGCATGGCCGCAACTATTATGTGACCGAGAAGGTCGTCACCATGGGCTCCGCGGACAGCAACCACATCATGCTGAACGACGGGACCATCTCCAAGAAGCACGCCGGCATCCGGATCAAGAACGAGCGTTTCGAGGTCCATGACTTTGGGTCCACGAACGGTGTCTTCATCAACGGGCGGCGGATTTCGCAGCAGTACTTGAAAGACGGCGACGTCATCAAGATGGGCGACACCGAGCTCGAGTTCACGCTCAAGTAGCCATGTCACACAAGATCACGGCGGCCGTGCTGGTCCTTCTGCTCGGCATCGGACTCACCGCCTGCAGCGACGACACCGACAACAACGCGGTCGCGCCGGGCTCGGACGCCGGCGCGGACACCCAGAACGGCGATGACACCAGCGGCGAGTCCGACACGCCCGACGCCGAACCCGGCGACCTGCCGGCAGACGACGTCGCGCCCGACCTGGACCCGGACACTCCCGATGTGATCGATGTCGCCGAGGACGCCCCCGACACGGCGGACGCGCCAATCGACGCCCCCGAAGACACCGCCGACGTCGACGAAGAACCCGATCTGGGCGTCATGCAGGCCTGCGACGAGCAGACCCCCTGCCCCGACGGCTATGAGTGTGTTGCCGGCGTGTGCACGCTGGTGCCAAGCGGCCGCATCTACGTCGAGAACAACTACCAATTGCTCCAGCCCACCGCCCTCACCAACGTCCTGAGCTTCTTCAAGGGAATCTTCACGGACCTGGGCTTCTTCATGACCGCCATGGGCCCGTTGGACGGCGACACCGTGGAGGTTACCTACGGCGGTGCGGACCGCATTACCCGCGTGATGGACGGCCCGGACGAATGGGCGTGGCAGGTGCCCGAGCGCCTCCCAACCTTCACCATGACGCGCATGGAGGGCGGGGATCCACTTCAGTCCAGCGCGTGGCAATCCGAGGTGTTCCAGTACCGACTCGTGGCCCTGTATGGCGACGAGCCCCGTGCGGGGATCGGCTTCACCGCCGAGCAGACTGTGGTCACCATGCGTTTCAATCCGGAGCTCACGGAGATCGTGGAGGGTACCATCCGAGGCTACATGACCCGCGATGAGGCCGAGAATCGAAGACTTGAGATCTCCGACAATTGCCTGCTGCAGCAGGGCGCATGCCCCATGGTCGACTGTGACAACGCCCCGCTGATGACCTTGGCGGACGTGCTCGACTGCAACGAAGTCGAGCCCGACTACGATCTCGACGACGAGATCGAGGGCAACGACGCCTACACGACTGAGATCTACTTCACCTCCGAGATCGTCACTCTCGTCGAGTAGCCCATGCTCGTCCTCGGCATTGAATCTTCCTGCGACGAGACCGCCGCGGCCCTCGTCGAAGACGGACGGCGCCTGGTGGCGAACGCCGTGGCGTCCCAGGTCCCGATCCACGCGCGCTATGGCGGCGTCGTGCCCGAGTTGGCAAGCCGCGCCCACATCGTGGACATCGTCCCGGTGGTGCAACGCTGTTTGGACGAGGCTGGGCTCGGCCTGGCCGAGATTGACGCCATCGCTGTCACGGCGGGACCGGGCCTGGTGGGGAGTCTTCTGGTGGGCACGGAGTTCGCCAAATCGCTGGCGAGCGTGCTGGAGATTCCCCTCGTCGGCGTCAACCACATCGAAGGCCATCTGATGGCCCCATTTCTGGACTACGACGGGCCGGAGCGCATCTCCGGCACTCCCGACTTCCCGTTTCTCGGACTGGTGGTCTCCGGCGGACACAGCCACCTCTTCCACGCCCGCGGTGTGGGGGACTATGAGCTCGTCGGCGCAACCCGCGACGACGCCGCCGGCGAGGCGTACGACAAGGTCGCCAAGATGATCGGCCTGCCCTACCCCGGCGGCCTCTACATCGACCGCGCCGCGAAGTCGGGCAATCCCACGGCCATCCGTTTCCCCCGCGCCCTGCCACAGAAGGACAGCTACGAGTTCAGCTTCTCAGGACTGAAGACCTCTGTGCTCAACCACGTGCGAAAAAACGGCACCCCACCACACGATTCCGCGGAGTTTGCCGACCTGTGCGCGTCCTTCCAGGAGGCGGTGGTCGATGTGCTTGTCACCAAGACATTTCGCAAAGCGCGAGAGCTCGGCGTGCAGCACGTGGTCATCTCCGGCGGCGTGAGCGCCAACTCACGCCTGCGCGAGCGCGCGCTTCAGGTCGCCAGCAGCAACGGCGTGTCCGTCCACATACCACCCATCGCGCTGTGCACGGACAACGCGGCGATGATCGCCAGCCTGGGCTGGCACTACCTCGCCGACAAGCCGCGCCGGTTCGACGCGTGGGCTCTCAACGCGCGCTCAAGCATGAAGATGGGCCCGCCCGCCTCCTGAAAAACCGAGCCATCCAGAGAACCCGCTCCCCCACCGAGGAGCTCGTCGCCGAATGCCCTGGCCGACGCCGCGGACTCTCCGTCAGGGTGGCGCACGGAGACGCTAAAAGATCAGGCCCACCGCGTCCTTCTGCAGCCACCCGACGGTGCCGTCCACGAGCTGGACGTGGATCCAGCCGTCCTCACGGCGCTCCAGCACGCGCAACGTCGCCCCCTCAAAGAGATCCGGGTGCGGCCCACGCTTTTCGGTCGCGATGGGCGCTCGCCGCAGCGCCGGCTTCTTGGCGACTGCCACCCCTACCTCGACGGTGTCGAGCGCGACAGTACGGGCGGTCAGTCCGCCGAATCCCAAGGCCGCCACCACGAAGAGGAGCACGGCCGCCACGGTGACCGCGTCCTTGGCACCTCCGACCGGCACGCGGCGACGCCAGAGCAGCAACGCAAACGCGGCGATCCATGCCAGCAGCGCCGGCCACGCCAGTGTTCCGGCCGTCACGGCGGTCAGGGTTCGGAAGGTGGAGACACCGTCGGGCTCTCCCTCCGTCATGCGCCCGGCTCGCCGCTGTTCCATGCGGCGCACGCGAACCCGCTGGCGCACAACCTCCAGGTTGTGCAGCACGTCCGGATCCCCAGGTGAAGCCAGCCGCGCGCGCTCCAGCGCCCACAGGGCTTTGCCCGCATCCCCGCGCGCAGCGTAGGCGGTCCCGAGGTTGTAGAGCACGTCCGGTGACGGACCGTCCGACGACAGCAGCACCTCGTAGCGGGTCGGGCTTGGGGCTGGAGTATCGACCTGTGCCAGCGCCGTCAACGCGAAGAACGCAGACAGACAACTGACAGCGACGCAGCCCAGGCGCGATCCCCGCCGGACGCGCCGCAGCGCAAGCCGGACGGCCCCAATGGCCCCACGAACCACCACCTTGACCCCCACGGCGCCCCTGTCCCCAGCGCCGCCCCTCACAGCCACGCCTCCAGAGCCGCCACCGCCGCCAATACCTCGTCGCGCAGTGCTCGCGACTCGTCGTCGCCACCGGAGAATCGCGCCTCATCGCAACGCAGGCGTATGGCCAGAAGCCGCTCGACCGCCGCGGTCGCCGCGCCCCGTTCCTCAAAAATGCGACGCAATCGCGACGCGGCTACGCTGCCGGGAGGGATGTCGAGACGCGCGGCGAGATAGCGCGTCAGCACCGCCCCAACCTCAACGTCGGACGCGGACTGCAGGGCGGCGCGCGCCTCATCCACCGCGCTGCGTCTCTCGCGCTCGGGGGCGTTCTCCACAGCCCGCTTGCGCAGGGCGCCAAACACGAGCAGCCCGAGCCACAACAGCACAGGCGCGACGACGCCGCTCCAAAAGACCAAACCCGGCCTCTGGGCCGTCAACTGGCCCCGGTCCCCCACTGCGCGGAGGGGTCTGAGGGGCTCGTCTGCCTTCTGGACTGCCTTGGGCGTCTGCCTTCCTTCTCGCTCCACAAGCTGCTCTTCATCCAGGGGACCGCCCTTGACCTGGCCGACCACCGGAATGCGTTGCTCCTTGGAGACCAGGGTGACGTACTCGTCGCGCGCCGGGTCAAAGTACACAAACTTGAGGGGAGGAATTCTCACGGTGCCCTGCGCGAGGGGCGTGACAATGATCTCCGCCGTCTTGCGCCCACCGATTCTACGATCGCGCAGCACACCGACTTCTTTGTCGTACACCGGCGGCAACAGCCTGTAGCCCGGGCTCTCCGGCAGAAGCGGGACCTCGGCCCGGCCCACCTGGCCCCGCCCACTGACCGTGATGCGCACCGTCAGCGCCTCGCCGGCGCGCACGCGTTTCTTGTCCGCGACGACCGCCAATTGGTACTGCCCGACGTTGCTCTCGTCGAACCCCGACGGGGCCCCCGGCGGGAGGGGACGGACGTCCAGAACCATGGGGTCGCTCTTGATGCGCTGCCGCTTGCGGCCCATGGACAGCCGCCCCGCAACGCTGACATCAAGCTCCAAGGGCTCAATCGTGCGCTGGCCTACGCGCAGGGGAAACAGTGCCTCCAGTTGGATCGGGCGCGTGGACCAGCTCTTGCCGTCAAACTCACGGCGGGCCGCGCGGGCGTCTACCTTGTCGCTGAGTGACTCCACCCAGAAACCGTCAAAGCTCGGGTCCTTCAGGTCATTGATCTCGACCCCGAATGCGCCGACCCGCGCGTCGTCCATCATCAGCGCGTACTCAAGGAGGACCTGCTCGCCGAGGTACGGTTTGCGGTTGGTCACGCTGCCGTAGACCCAGACAGCGCCCCGCTCCTCTCCCTTGGGTTTGGGGGGCTTCTTGCCCTTGGGCACCACAGTGACCACGACGGGCCTGGGCGCGATGATCTCTCCACCGACCTCCGCCTTGGCCCCGCGGATCAACACCTTGCCCGGGCGAGTGGCGCGGAGGGTGAAGTTGTAGTTGAAGCTGAGCTCGGCTGCGCCGTTGACGCTGCGGAACTCGGTCCCGCGGCTGCTCCCAAGGCTCTGCAGCGTCCCAAAATCAGGCCGCTTCACCAGCTGGATCGCCGTGTTGCCCTTGGCCGACACGCGCAGCGTGTATTGCAGGGTATCGCCCACAGAGACAGCGCTCGGCTCCGCCGACGCCTCTGCCCGGGCGTCCTGTGCGCCAGCCACCGCAGGCAGGGCGAGCGACAGGACCAATGCGGTCGCTATCGCCCTACCAATCATTCTCGATGTACCGCTCGGGAAGCCGCTCGAGGGCTCGCTTCAGCTGGAAGTTGTCGTCGCTCTCCTCGAGGTTCTCCAGGATCTCCTCGATGCGCTCCTTCTCCTCGTCACCGGGCTCCGGCTCAGGCTCCTCCGCTTCGTCCTCGCTCGGCTCACCGGGCTCGTCCTGCGGCTCCTGATCCTGCTCGCCCTCCTGCTCCTGGTCGTCCTTGTCGTCGGAGTCACCGTCGCCATCCTCCGGCTCCTGGGGCGGCGGCTGGGACTTGTCACCGTCCAGCGGGATCACGTCGTAGAAGAAGTGCGTCGGCGGGCTGAAATCCACGCCGCTCGGGTCCGTGGCAGCTTCCGTGTAGTCCACGTGAAGGATGAAGTTGGTGTCTTCCTCGATCTCTTCCGTGCCGAACGCGAGCTGGACTTCGGGGCGTCCAGTGGCCGACCCCGCAACCACCTCCGTGTCTGCGGACTCATTCATCAGGCGGAAAGTCACCTTGCCTTTCACGTCGTCGTGGTGGAGGCCGAGCATGATCCGGTCCTCCTTCTGTGCGGCGAGTTTGAAGAAGTCGTGGTCGCCCGGGCAGTGGCGCAGGTGCCGAATGGGGCCCTGGGAGCGGTCCAGGTCCTTGGCGGCGGCGGGTTGGTCATTGTCCTCAAAGCGATCGTCGCCGACGCCGGTTTCACAAGGCAGGTAGCGGTAGGTTCGTATCCGGTACGGGCCCTGCTGCTCACCATCCACACCCTGGATCTTCAGAAGCGCGACGCGCGGCAGCTCCGGGTCGCGAATCTGGACGCCATACAAGGGGCCCGACGGGGTCTGGATCTGCTCGACCTCGCTCAGTGGGGTGACCCCGTCTTCGGCGTACAATCCGACCTGCAACAGCGGGACCCTCTGGGTCTCCACGTCCAGACTGGAGTCTACATCGATGAACAGAGTCTCGGTCGGGTTGACCCGGACCTGGAACCAGTCGGCGTCCCCCTTGCACACGTGCATGCGCTGCTCCGGCTCGTCACCGAGGGTAGCCGCAGTCTCCGCGGAGTCGTTGTCCTCCGACTCTTCTTCGAGCGCGAAGCAGGGCGGCACCACGTCGATGCGCACGTCGTATTTGAGCTCCACCCCGGCGTCCGCAGCCACACGCAGGAGCGCGGGCGCCTGCTCGCGCTCGCCGACGCCGCCGAGCATATCCGGCGTGATTCGCAGCGGCCCGACGACCCGCACGAGCTTCTCGTCCTCGTCGGGTTTGGGCTCCCCCGTCTCCGGGTCCAGCGCCGGCTTGCCCACGCCGAGGACCGTCTGGCCGTCCGGACCCACAACCGCCATGCGCAAGGCAGACACGTCGTGGAGCATGTCCGGGTCTCCCTCTTCCTTCTTGCGCAGGCGTGTGAAGGTAGCCTTGCCCACCACGATGGAGCCCGGATAGATGGCCGTCGCGTACCAGTCGTCGTCGCCGCCGCACAGCGCGCGCTCCTTGAGCTCCGGTTCGGAAAGAACGGTGGGCGCTGCGGCCTCGTCGTTCTCCTCACTGTCGTCCTCGAGCTCGGCGCAAGGCGGGTACAGCTTTGCCAACGTCAGCTCGTACGCGAGCTTCGCGTCCTGGTGGAACGGTTGCAGCGCCAGAGCGCCTTTGAACGCCTCCAGCGCCTCCTTCCAGCGCTCCTGGGCCACATAGGCCAGGCCGAGGTTGAAGAAAGCGTCGAACCGCAGCGCCGGGTCGCTGGACTCCATCACGCGGTTGAGGCGACTGACGGCAAACTCCGCCTCGTCCCCCGCCACGTGGCCGATGCCCAGGTCGTAGTGCAACTCGGGCGTGGGAGGCACCTTCTTCTCGGCTGCTTTGTAGCTCTCCAGCGCCTTTTTGCCTTCACCGGCCGCCAGGTGCCGGTTGCCGGCTTCGACCTCAGACAATTTGTAGCGCACCAGGCTCTCGTGCAGCTGGTCACAGCCCTGCGCGCCAAACACAACGGGCGCTACGGCGAGGAGCACCAGCAATGTCTCAAGCGTGCGCTCGTCACGCCGGCCCTGCCGCGGTCGTTTGTCGCGCCAGAACGCGGGGTGGATTCCGCGGCGCTGACCAAACAATGTCCCGAGCAAGATCAAAAACAGGCCGGGGAGCAGGAAGATGTAGAAACGGTCTTCCTTGTCGGAGCGCAGCAGCGTCTCCAACTCCTCCTTCTCCAGGTCGTTGAGCGCAGTGGTGATCGCGTTGGCCATCGACCCTCGCGCCTCGTAGTGCACGTACTTGCCGCCCGTCATCTGCGCGACCTTCTCCAGCGGCGCGGCGTTGAGCTTGGTGTAGATCGTATTGCCCTGGCGATCGCGCTTGTACGCCGTGGTGCCCGCGTTGCGATCGTGGATTGGGATCGGCACGCCCTCGCTGGAGCCCATCCCTATCGTGTAGATGCGAATTCCTCGCTCCGCGGCGAGCGCGGCCGCCTTCTCCGGATTGCCCTCGTGGTCCTCACCGTCGGTCACCAGCACAATCACTTGCGTCTTCGCGCGCCGGAAGGCCGTCTCCGGCGACAGCTCCTCGGGCTCCGCCGCGCCGCGCATCAGCCGCTCGCCAGTCAACAGCTCGATCGCGTCCGTGATCGCGCGCCCTGACGCCGTGCCCCCCACCGGCATGTCGTTGGGGTGCAGCCGCCGCAGGTAGAATTTGATCGCGCCGTAGTCGCTGGTCAGGGGCGCCTGGGCAAAGCTGATGCCGGTGAAGACGACGAGCCCAGCCCGGTCCCCGTGCAGCTGGTTGAGCACACGGGACAGCTCGTCCTTGGCCGCGCGCAGACGGTTGGGGTTCACGTCGGCGGCGAGCATGGATTTGGAGATGTCCAACGCAAAGACGATGTCGATGCCCTCGCGTTTGACCGTGCGCTGCTTCTCGCCCCATTGAGGTCGGGCGAGCGCCACCAGACACAGCGCCAGCCCCAACAGCACCAGGACAAACTGGGCCACCTGCTTGCGCGCGCTGCGCCACAGCAGCAGGCGCGGGTTGCCCAGGCGGTCGTTCACCCGAAACTTCCACATCCAGTGAAGGACGTAGAGCCCCACCAGCGCGGGAACGATCAGCCACGTCAGCATCATCCAGGGATGTGCCCAGTTCAGCTCAAACACGTGGGGTCCTCATGGCCAGGGCCTCACAATGATGTAGGTCAGGAGGAGCTCGAGCAGCAGCAGCAAGGCGCCAAAGGCCAGCCAGGGCTCGTAGAGCTGCTCACGGTTGATCTCCGCCGCGTCCTCGATGGGCGCCCGCTCGAATCCGTCGAGAATCTCGTTGAGGTTCTTCGCCAGCGATTTCTTGTCGGTGGCGCGGTAGAAGGCGCCGCCGGTCTTGTCGGCGATCTCCTGCAGCAGCTTCGGATTGACCGGGTATTCCTGGTACCGGTACGTGACGCGGTTGCTGAACAGGTCCCGGCCCACGGGCACGCGCGCCTTGCCGTTCTCCAGCCCGACCAGAATCGGAAAGACATGGATTCCTTCCTCGGCGGCAAAGCGCGCCGCCTCGGCGGGAGATATATTGCCGCCTCGCCGGTCGCCGTCGGTGATGAGGATGATGACGCGCGTGCGCTTCGGCCCCTGGGACGCGGTGTAGGGATCGTCTTCGTTCTGGTCCCTCAGTCCCGCCACCGCCCTGCCCAGCGCGTTGCCGATGGCTGTCCCAGCGCCGTCGATGTCCCCCAGTTTGAGCGTGTCGAGCTGCCGAAGGATCGTGCCGTAGTCGAGCGTGAGCGGAAATTGCAGGAACGCGTCCCGCGCAAAGACCACCATGCCTACGCGGTCCACATCGCGCGAGCGCACAATGTCCCCGAGCGTCTCCTTGGCCACATCAAAGCGGTTGGGCGGCTGCTTGCTGCGCTGCTGGTAGCGCCGCAGCTCCGCGTCCGTCACGTCGATGGCCCGCATGGAGCCCGACAGGTCCAGGACAAAATAGATGTCGATGCCCTGCACTTCGACCCGATCTTCGCCAGGCACGCTCGGCCGCGCCGCGGCCACGATCAGCGCAAAGAGCGCCACCATCCGCACGGCCGGCATGGCGCGCGCCAGGACGGTGCGCGGGGTCCACATCAGGTCTTTGAGCAGGTCCGTGCGCGCGTAGAGCACCGGGCCCGCGCGCCGGCGTCCGCGCAGGTAGAGCAGCGCCGCGTACGGCGGCAGCAGCAGGAGGAGCAACAGGACCAGCGGGTACTCGAAGTACTCAAGCATCGCGGCCCTCCGTGGATGCCAGCGCGGCGGCTCCCAGCAGCGTGGGCTTGGTCAGCTCGACAATCTGGAAGGCCTGGTTGATCAGCGCGTTGGCCTCCTCCTGCGTCGGCGCGTACCGCGCAAACTTCACGATGTCGCACTCCGCCAGGAACATCTCCACCGTGCGAAGGTCCAGGCCGCGGGGCCACTTCACATCGCGCAGCAGCTCGAGCTGCTCCTCGGTCGTCAGCTCAAGCCCATGACCACCGGCCAGGCTGATCTCATACCGACGGCCAAAATACTCCCGCGTCGCCTCCGAGACGCGCACGTAGAACTCCTCCCACTGCCCCTGCGCGATGAGATCTGCCCCTGCGATGGCGCCGAGCTTCTCGAGCGCGATCTCGTGCGCGGGCCGCGGCGGCGGCGGCGGCGGCGGCGGCGGCGGCGGTCGGAAGAATTTGTACAGCACCGCCCCGAGCCCCAGCGCGAGCAGCAGCCCCCCAAACGTCCCCAGAATCCACACCAGCGTCCAGTCCTCGTACCAGACGGTTCGCGGCGGTCGGAGCGCTGGCATGGATGCATCTTTGATGTCGGCCAGCACGCTGTCGACCCGCACTTCAACCTCCGTCGTGGAGACCGTGCTCACCTCGCCGTCCGCGTCCAGAACCCGCATGTCGAAGCTGGAGAGCTTGTGGCGTCCGGGGCGAAAGACCGCGTAGCGCAGCGTGATGGTCTCCAACACGCGGCCTTCCACCGTCGTCGGCACCACAACGCGGTCCACATTCTGCAGCTCAAACCGTCCGGTGGGTTGCTCAGACGGGAACCGCACCGTGGCTTCCCGCGGACGCTCGATCTTCAGCGTCATCACCAGCGGGTCGCCCACCGTGACCACCGAGCCCTCGGCCCCCGCCTGGAACGTCTGCTCGATGGAGACATCCGGCCCTGCGGCTGCGGTCCCAGCACTGAGCAGGAGCCCTGCCACCACAAGGCAACCGGATGCGGCGAAGAGCCATCGCGCGCGCGCGCCGTATGAGACGAGGCCACCCATCAGAAGCGCTTGGCCCTCAGGCGAAAGTAGTTCACGAGCGGCTGGAGGTACGACTTGTCCGTCTCGACCCTCACGTGGTCGACCTTCAGCTTGCGGAAGAGTTTTTCGCGGTGCGCCTCAATCCGGTCGGCCTCCGCCTTGAACTTGCGTCGCGCGCCCCGCCCGGTGTCCACGAGCATCACCTCGCCCGTCTCCGGGTCCTCGACCCAGACCGTGCCCATGTCGGGAAGGTCCGACTCCGCGGAATCCACCAGGGCGATGGGGATGACATCGTGCCGACGGCAGGCCACGTGCAGTGGGCGCACCCACCCCGCGTCCTGAAAGTCCGAGATGAGGAAGGCCACGCTCGATCGCTTGCACATCCGCCCGAAGTACTCCACCGCCTGCGCGATGTTGGTCCCCGTGCGGCGCGGCTCGAACTCAAGAATCTCAGCGATGACCCGGAGCACGTGTTTGCGGCCCTTCTTGGGCGGGACAAACACCTCGATCTGGTCCGTAAAGATGATCAGGCCGACGCGGTCGTTGTTCTTGATGGCCGAGAACGCCAGCATCGCGCCGAGCTCGGCTGCAGCCTCCCGCTTGGACTTGCCGCCGGTGCCAAAATACTGGCTGGCCGAGGCGTCCACGATGAGAAAGACCGTCAGCTCGCGCTCCTCGATGAACTGCTTGACGTAGATGTCCTCCATCCGCGCCGAGACGTTCCAATCGATCATGCGGATCTCGTCGCCGGGCTGGTAGAGCCGCACCTGGTCAAACGACATCCCGCGTCCTTTGAACACGGAGTGGTAGGAGCCCGCCAGCTGGTCGTTCACGATCCTGCGGGTGACAATCTCCAGCTTGCGAACCTGTTTGATGAGGTCCCTGCGTCGGCGCAGACGGGTGTCCTCGTCCATCTCCTCGGTGGGAAACGGGCGCTCCTCATCGGGGGCCGCACCAAACAGGGACTGCCAGAAGCTCACGGGATCTCGATCTCGTCCAGGATGCGTCCGAGGATGTCGTCACTCGTCATCTCTTCAGCCTCCGCCTCGTAGGTGACAATGATGCGGTGTCGGAGCACATCGGGAGCGACCGCCTTGACGTCCTCTGGCGTGACGTAGCCTCGGTGCCGGAGGAACGCGTGCGCGCGCGCCGCGTGGTTGAGGTAGATCGACGCGCGGGGCGAACCACCGTATTCGATCAGGCCCGCCAGGTCCTTGAGACCAAAGGTCTCCGGCTCCCGCGTCGCGAACACGATGTCGATGATGTAGTCCTTGATCTTGTCGTCGATGTAGACGTCGCGCACCACGCCCTGCGCCCGCGCGATGTCCTCCGGCGAAGCCACCGCCGACAGCTCAACCTTCTGCCCTGACGTCTGCCGGTCCATGATGATGCGCTCCTCCTCACGCGTCGGGTACCCGACCTTGATGAAGAGCATGAAGCGATCGACCTGCGCCTCCGGCAGAGGGTACGTCCCCTCTTGCTCGATGGGGTTCTGGGTCGCCAGGACGAGGAACGGGTCCGGCAGCGGGTGGGTCGTGCCGCCGATGGTGACCTGTTTCTCCTGCATCGCCTCGAGCAGCGCCGACTGCACCTTCGCCGGCGCGCGGTTGATCTCGTCCGCCAGCACCAGGTTGCTGAAGACGGGGCCGAGACGCGACTCGAACTCACGGGACTGCTGGTTGTAGATCATGGTCCCGACCAGGTCGGCGGGCAGCAGATCCGGGGTGAACTGGAAACGCTTGAACTCCACGTCGAGCGTATCCGCCAGGCTCTTGACCGTCAGGGTCTTGGCCAGCCCCGGGACGCCTTCCAGCAGCACATGACCGCCGGTGAGCAGCCCGATGAGCAGCCGCTCGATCATGTATCGCTGGCCTACCACCACGCGACCGAGCTCCTCGACCAACCGGTCGATGAACACCGATTCGCGGCGGACCATCTCGTTCAGCTCACGATTGAACTCCAACGCGCACCTCCTCTCAGGAAAACCGAAACACTCGCGGGGCGGAATCCTAATCCCAATCTGGGCAGCGACAAGGCATCAATGCCGGCGCGACTTCCCCCGCGGGCTCGGGGACGTACCACACGCGCGCGCGAGGAGGAAGAGAAGGGGGTCAGGCGTCAGCGCGCCAGCCGGCGGAACCGGCCCTGGAGTTTCCAGGGGTTGCCCATGGCGCCGGCGGGAGCGGCGTGGCTGCCCGCCGCGTCCTGGTCGCGCTGCATGGACGCGATGGCGGCGACGGCGAGCGCGATGTCGTCGACCTCGGCGTCCTGGACCTCGCAGGCAGCGACGAGCTCGTCGTGCGTGCGCGTCAGGAACTGCGTGTCGTGCGTGCCGGCCACAAACGTGGGGTGATCCAGGATCGCGTGGTGGTAGGCGATGTTCGTGTGGATTCCGCGAACCACGTACTCGCCCAGCGCGCGCTTCATGCGGCGAAGCGCCGTCGCGCGGTCCTTGCCCCAGACCACAAGCTTGCTCACCATGGGATCGTAGTGCACGGGGACCGTGGCCCCGGAGTACACCCCCGAATCGTCGCGCACCCACGGCCCTGACGGCGTCGCCAGGTACTGGATATGGCCCGGCGACGGCATGAAGTTCATCGCCGGGTCCTCGGCGTAGATGCGGCACTGGATGCTGCACCCATTGGGGCTGATGTCGCCCTGCGCAAAGGAGATGCGCTCTCCCGCGGCGATGCGAACCTGCCACTCCACCAGGTCGACACCGGTGATCATCTCCGTGACCGGGTGCTCGACCTGGAGCCGGGTGTTCATCTCCAGGAAGTAAAAGTTCTGGTCGATGTCGAGCAGGAACTCGACGGTGCCGGCCCCCACGTAATCCACTGCCGCCGCAGCGCGTGTGGCGACCTCGCCCATCCGGGCCCGCACGTCAGCCCGCAACACCGGGCACGGCGCCTCCTCCACGACCTTTTGGTGGCGGCGCTGTACCGAGCAGTCGCGCTCCAATAGGTGCAGGTGGTTTCCGTGGGTGTCGCTCAGCAGCTGGATCTCGACGTGCTTGGGCTTCACAACGAATTTTTCCAGGAACACGCTGTCGTCGCCAAAGGCATTGGCGGCTTCACGGCGCGCGCCGTCGAAGGCGGCCACAAAGCTCTCGGCGTCGTCTACCCGGCGCATTCCCTTGCCGCCGCCGCCCGCGGACGCTTTGACGAGTACGGGGAAGCCGATTTCCCGCGCGGCCCGGAGTGCTGCGGCGGCATCTGAGAGGGCGTCCGTCCCCGGAACCACGGGCACGCCCGCGGCGATCATCGTCTCCCGCGCGAGGACCTTGCTGCCCATGGCCTCGATCGCGCCGGGAGGCGGACCGATCCAGGTCAGGCCCGCGGCCGTGACAGCGCGTGCGAAGACTGCGTTCTCACTCAGGAAGCCAAAGCCGGGGTGTATGGCCTGCGCGCCCGCCCGGTGCGCCACCTCGAGAATCCGGTCCATCACCAGGTAGCTCTCGGCGCTCGGCGCCGGCCCAATGTGGTAGGCCTCGTCGCAGACGCGGACGTGGAGGGCCTCGCGGTCGGCGTCGGAGTAGACCGCCACCGGAGAAATGCCAAGCTCCCGGAGCCCGCGGGCCACCCGGACCGCGATCTCGCCGCGGTTCGCAATCAGAACTTTGTCGAAGTATGCCATCGCCACCGGTCTATCCAAGTCCGACAGAGCCTGCAAGCAGCACGACCAAGCAGGGCAGCGCGAGCGTCGCGCCGGCGAGCCCTTCAGCGGGGATACGCCACAGCATGGAACCAGCGATGGCCGGGCGGGGCGGGGCCCCGAATCGAACAGACCCGCTCGGCTGCCACTTGACCCGCAGCGCGTTGGACACACATCGTGCCCGAACTACGCCGTGCTGGGCGGGGCTGCGGCGATTTTTGCCACAGAACCGGCACCTCCAGCTCTGACCGCGCCCGCCCCCCACAAGGAGCTGCCCGTGATCGATCTCACGACGGAACAAGTCCTGGCGGTCGAGACCTTTGTCACCAAGACCCTCGCGGGTTTTGCGCTCGATGTGGTCGGCGCCATCGCCATTCTGATCGCGGGGTACACGCTGTCCAAATGGGCGGCGAACTCCACGACCCGCTTTGTGGAGCGCACTGGCCGCATTGACGCGACGCTACAGCCGCTTGCGATCGGGGTGGTGCGGTATAGCATCCTCTCTCTGACCGTGATGGCGGTCCTGGCCCGATTTGGCGTGCAGACTGCGAGCGTCATCGCAGTGCTCGGCGCGGCGGGTCTGGCCATCGGGCTGGCGCTGCAGGGGACGCTGTCCAACGTCGCCGCGGGCGTCATGCTCCTTGTGTTGCGGCCGTTCAAGGTCAACGACGTCATCATGGTGGCGGGCCAGACGGGCGCGATCCTGCAGATTGGCCTGTTCACCACCAATATGAACACCAACGACAACGTCTTCGTCTCGTTGCCCAACTCCGCAGTCTGGAACTCGCCCATCCTCAATTACACGCGCAACCCGACACGCCGCATCGATCTCACCATTGGGATCAGCTACGGCGACGACATCGACAAGGCCATCGCGGTGGCATTGGAGGCATTGGTTGGCGTCGAGGGCGTGGTACAAGCGCCCGCGCCCACCGTCGCTGTGCGCCTGCTCGGAGAATCCTCGGTGGACCTCGCCATCCGAGGTTTTGTCCCCCACGCACAGTTCTGGACCGCCTCCTTCGCGATACAGCGGGCCATCAAGCTCCGATTCGATGAGGAGGGCATCACCATCCCGTTTCCGCAGCGCACAGTGCACTACGCGCCCGCCCCCACGGCGCCAAACCCCGCTGAAAATCCAGAAGAGGTCCACCTGTGAACCCGGTATTCGCGCGCGTGCTCGATGGAGAAGGAAGAGGCCGGGAAGCGTCCGAAGACGAATGTCGGGAAGGCAGGTCGTCGCGGGGCGTCCTGTGGATCCATCTCAATTACAGCGACGAGACCTCCGCCACCTGGCTGGTCGAGGAAAGTGGGCTGGACGAGGTCACCGCCGAGGCGCTGCTCGCGCCCGACCCGCGGGCGCGCAGCCTGGTGGTAGGAGACGGGCTGATGGTCATCCTCAGGGGCATCAACGTGGCCGAGGGGGCGGACCCCGAAGACATGGTGGCGCTGCGCGTGTGGCTGGAAAAAGACCGGGTCATCAGCGTCAGGCGGCGCAGCATCGCCGCGGCCCAGAGTGTGCTCCAGGCGTTGGACCGGGGGATGGGCCCGGCAGATTCCGGGGATCTGCTGCAGTCCATCGTGGACCAGCTGATGGACCGCATCAGCGTCACAGTCCAACAACTCGAGGACGACGTCGACGATCTGGAAGAGCGTGTCCTGAGCGCAGAGAGCCGGGAACTTCGGACGAAGATTTCCGAGCTGCGTCGCAAGGCCATCGCGCTACGCCGTCACATCGCGCCCCAGCGCGAGACCTTGGGGCGACTGCACACCGAGCGCGTCACCTGGCTCAGCGACCTCGCGCGCGCGCGCCTGCGCGAGTCAGCTGATCGAGTCATCCGACACGTGGAGACCCTGGACTTTGCGCGCGAGAGGGCCGCCGTCACCTACGAGGAGCTCTCCAACCGCATGGCCGAACAGATGAACCACACGATGTACCGGCTCTCCATCGTCGCGGCCATCTTCCTGCCGCTGGGACTGCTGACCGGGTTGCTCGGAATCAACGTCGGAGGCATCCCAGGTACACAGTCCCCGTGGGCTTTCGCCCTGGTCTCCGTAGCGCTGGTGCTGATCGGGATCGGCGAATGGCTCTACTTCCGCAGCAGTCGCCTGCTGTAGGGACTCCTCCGTCCTTCACCGCGGCGTGCGCGTCAGGGGCCACTCGGGCCAGTGGACGGCGCACTCGTCGGCCCCGCGGGGGCTGCCGGGGTCGTCGGCGTGCCAGCTGGCCCGGTCTGCATGGACGGCATCGGACCGAGCGCGTTACCCAGACCACCGACAAAGGCGGTGTAGACAAAATACGCGACCGCCCCCACCGCGACCCCGATCATCACCGGGTGCGTGAAGAAATCCGTGCGCAGATCCCAGACGATCATGTCGCCCTCGAGGGTCGGCGCGACCTCGTTCTGCATCGCGCCGAGGAAGTGGTAGGCCCAGATGGTCGCAATCTGCGCCGCGGTCGAATCGTCCGCAGCCGGCGCGGCGTAGCCCAACGACTCCAGTTGCGGGTCCGTAGCGGCAGGTTCGTCCTTCTTGCGCAGCTCCTGACGCCACTCCGAGATGGCTTCGTCCATCTTCGTGCGCAGCTCCGCGAGCTTGGCCGGGTCCCCCTGAACCGCGAGCACAAACCGGTCGGAGATGGCGACCGCGCCACCACCCACCTCAGGGGGCATCTCCGTGTCCAGCCCGACCCCGGGGATCGGCATCTGCGGCATGGGGTCCTTTACATTGGCGGTGCTCCCGGCGATGACCACGTCGGCATCGCCCACGCGCGCCACCAGCGTCTTCATGCGGGCCAGGTGCTCCGTCCCCGCCAAACGCGGGCCCGCCACCAGCCGCTCCACACCATCCTCCTGGGTCAGAATCAGCGCGTCCACGCCCTTCTTTCGGACGAAGACGAGTCCCTCTTCCTCGCCGGCCTTCCACACGGTGAGCTCACCCCGCGCGACGCCATCCCCCGCGGGACCGTCGATCTTGCCGAGCAGGAACATGTAGACGTCGTCGTCGTGGAACGCGACGAAGGCGGCGTCCGCCTGCGTCAGGTCCACGCCCAACCGTTCCCGGTACACGGCCTTCATCTCGGTGAACATCGGGCCCGAGTCCCAGTCCTTCTCCAGAAGCCCGAACGCGGTGACCATGTGGTAATCGTGCAGTCGTCGCATGTCGATGACCGCGACACCGTCCACCAACGCGGGCACCTCAGGGGCAAACGCCTCGAGCAGTCCCACGGCATCCGGGTAGGTGGGGCGGTTGTCGACGACGTCGTCGTGCACGGGTTTGGTCGTCGTGCAGGCGGCCAGAGCGACAAGCGCGAAGACGGCCAGCGGGTAGCGAATCGAGCCCATGAAATCCTCCTTGTTGCCGCGCAACCCTACCCCGTAGTTCAGGATCGGGCCACATCGCCCAGCAAATCACGGCGACACTCATCTTGCCGTCGGCGCGCCACACCGCCTACTGTGCGCCGATGAGCCACGACGACTGCCATAGCCTCAGCCCCGAAGACGACATCGAAATCGCCCTGCGCGCCCTCGCAGAAGGGGATCACCCACATGCGGCGTTCCACGTCGCCATGGCCCTGGCCGACGATCCTCTGCGCGAAGAATGGCTCGACCTCTTTGACCACATCGTCACGGAGGCCCCCGACCCAGACCTTCTGGTTCCGCTGGATGGCAGCAACGCCTTCTACGGAACCGCCGCAGCGCGGGCGCGGGTCATCGCGAGAACCGGTCGCCCCGCGCTGGCGCTCGAGCTGCTCATGCAGGTCCTGTCCGCCGTGCCCCACATGGACTACGAGGTGTGGGCAATCGACTGGATGACCGACGTGCACGAGACCGACGAGTTGCCACAATTGGCGCTGGGCCGGCTCCTCGGCAACCTCTGCTACCCGAGCATCGGCCGGCTCGCCACCCGCCCGGCGGAGAAGGCCCAACTCGGCCGGTTCGGACCGCTGGTGCAGGCCTTCGCCGACCACCCCTCCTCGTCCACGCAGCCCGTCGTACTGGCGCTCGCCAGCGGACTGAACCGCCGACTGGGCAACTTCGACGCCGCGGCAGCTCTCGCCGGGGCCAGCCTCGCCGCCGGCCAGACCACGTTCGGGTACAGCGCCCTTGGGCTGGCCTACCGCGCCGCCGGTGACTACGAGTCCGCCGTAGAAACCTTTGAGAAGGCGGAGTCACTCGAACCCGAGGACCCGAGCTACCCCGCCGAGCGCGGCCGGGCCCTCTGGGACGCCGGCGACCACGCAGCGGCCACCGCCGCCTTTGCCACAGGGCTCGAGCGGGGACGGGGCGACAACGAAGCCGCCATGTCCCACGACTACGTGGCCCATAAGGCGGGTCTCGAGCCCCACGAGGATCCCGCGTGGCTCTTCCGCTGGTTGGGCGACGACGCCGGCCCCGACGACATCCGTTACCTCGTTACGCCCGTCGTCGGCTGGATGTCGGAGCCCAAGGAGGCCACCGTCAACGTCATGGTCCAGCTCTATGAAAAGTACGGTGACGACGTGGCCGACCAGTCGTTCAGCTTTGCCCTGTCCGCCGTCGAGCCTCCCAGCGCCCTGCTCGCCATCGCCCATTGGATCTCAGGCACAAGCGATCTGGCGAGGTCCAGCGTGACCATCGAGAAGGTACAAATGCCGGACCCGCGTCGCGCCTTCGGGGACGGCCCACTGGACGGGGGTGGCCACATCTGGACGTACGACGAGGTGCGGGCCCACCAGGCGGTGCCCGCTCCACCGGCCTTCGTCGCTGAGGCGATCACCGCGGTGGCCCGCCCACCCTACTTCCTGCCCGCATGGTGGTCCGCTGCGGCGACCGCGGCGAGCAAACTCGGCGACGCCACCGACGAACAGCTGCTCGGGACGCTGGTGCACCCGCCCGACCGCGACCCCTCCGTGCCGCCGTGGCTGTGGGTCTTCTACCACCAGATCGCTACGGCGCTGGCCATCGCCAGGCTCGACGAACCCTGGTCCGACGGACGCCGGCACCGGCTCCTCATGGGCCTGGCCTGCGGGCCCACGGACTGGACCGTGGGGGCGGCCATCCTGGCCCTCGGACAAATTGCGCTCGAAGAACCTGACGCCACGCGGGACGTTGCGGAGTTCCTGGAAGCGTTGCGGGAGCGGGTACCTGACAATACGGAATGCTGCTTTGCAGAGATCCTCTGCCACACCTACCTGCTGCTCCCTTGCCGCCCAGCGCATGAACGGGCCGCGTTTGAGGACCTGATTCGCGCCGCAGACGAGCGCGACGAGGAAGAAGAATGAGCCCACAGATCCGTCGCAGAGCCCCGCAGGTGGGATTCACGCTGCTGCTCAGCATGGCCCTGACCGCGTGTGGCGCGGCTGGAACCGGGCCCACCGTAAGCACCGTCATGGCGCCATCGACCACGCGCCCCACGCAGCCCGACACACCCGAACGATCCCCCGACGCCACCGCGGCCGCAATGCGCATCTGGAACGGGCTCGACGGCTCCACGAACACATGCTCTGAGTTTGACTACTGGCCTACGGGCGGCATGCAGATCTTCGCCTGCCACGTCTGGTCCATCGCCGACCAGGCCACGCTGCAAGCCCTCGCGCCCATGCCAGTCTTCGTCAGCGGCCCCCACGGCGACGGCCTCGTACTGGACGACGCGCAGCGGTTTGGACACTACAACCCCGAGTTCGTGACATGGTTCGCCGCCCACGCCGTCCCCGGCGCGGAGGACGAGGCCTTCCGCACCGTCAGCCGCCCGATCTACGACGCGTACGTGCGCTATCTGGCGGAGATCTACCTGGCCGCCTACGAGAAGGCGCGGGCGGAACCGGGTTGTTTTGCGCGGGAGCGGGACGCGTACGCCACCCACATCGAACAACGAACTTTGCCCGGCTATTACTACGAGCGGTGGTTCTGGTGGCTGAACCCCAAGTTCTGCGCGGATCCAGACGGCGGTTTCAATTCGTTTAGCGCCGAGGACGGCGGGTTCGACGGAAACGTTACGAAGAGCGCCATGGGATTCTGGGTTCGGCGGTCGCTGGACGGTACCATGGAGGCGTGGCACCAAGGACTCCTCAAACTCACCGGGACCTACCCCTGATCCAGCGCCGGCGGCGCGGCCTCGGCCCGACGCTTCTCACGCTGTGCGCCCTCGCGCTGGCGACCACGATGTTGCACGGCTGCGCCCGTGACCGCGGTCCAGAAGGGCAGAACCAGGGCCAGGCGGACGCGGGCGACGCCGGAGACGCGGGGACCGACGATGCCAGCGATGCTGACGATGTACCCGACGCCCCCGACACCGCGCCCCCGGACCCCCTGACATGCACCGACCTCGACGGTGACGGCTTTCCAGGCACGGGCGAGACCTGCCTCGGCGCCGCCGACGACTTTGACTGCGACGACACCAACCCACAGGTGCACCCGGGCGCGGCGGAACGGTGCAATGGGCGCGACGACAACTGCGACGGCACCGCGGACGACGGCGTCGGCAACCTCTGTGGTGGCTGTACGCCCTTCGAGGACCCGCCGGGTCAGGTGTGTGGGGACTGCGGGCGCGTCGAATGCGACGGCATGGAGTCCACGGTCTGCACACCCGATCTTGGCAATGGCTGCGGCGGCTGCGCGCGCCTCTCCGGCGTGCCCAACCAACGCTGCGGCGAGTGCGGCGTCTACGTCTGTACGGACGCCAACACCGTGGAGTGCAACGACGCCGGCCGCGATGCCTGCGGCGGGTGCGGACCCGCGGACCGCCAGGAGGGCGACGCCTGCGGGTCCTGCGCCGACGGCGTCTGGACCTGCGCCGACGCAGCCTTCGTGTGCCGCGGCGGCGGGCAACGGACACGATTCTGGCGCGACGTCGACGGCGACGGTTTCGGAGCCAGCGCTGACCAGCTCGATCTCTGCGGACCCGAGGCACCGTACACCGCGACCTCACCCGGGGACTGCGACGACGAGGACCCAAACTCCCATCCCGGCGCGGCGGAGATCTGCGATGGTCGGGACAACGACTGCGACGACACCGTGGACGAGGGCCAACGCAACGACTGCGGTGGTTGCGCCGAGCTGCCAGGCACGCCCGGGGCAAGCTGCGGCGGCTGCGCGGAAGGCCGGTGGACCTGCCAGGGCGAGGAGCGCCTGCTGTGCGTGGGGCCGGACGTGAATGTCTGCGGCGGGTGCTCGTCGCTGACCGGTGAGCCGGGCGACGCGTGCGGTGAGTGCGGAGGTCTGGTCTGCGACGGGGTCGACAACCTTCTCTGCGCGGACCCGGGCAGCAACGCCTGCGCCGGGTGTGGCACCCTGGACGGCGCCCCCGGGGACCCCTGTGGACAATGCGGCCAGCGCCAGTGCGACGGCGACGCGCTGCGTTGTATCGACGCGCCCCGCAACCCCTGTGGTGGTTGCGGCACCCTCCCACAGACACCCGGCGACAGGTGTGGTGTGTGCGGGACGTGGACCTGCCAGGGGCCCGACGGCGTCAGCTGCGCGGACCAACCAGCCAACGGATGTGGAGGGTGCGACGACCTCGGCGCCGACCCCGGCGATTCCTGTGGTCAATGTGGGTCGTACGTCTGCGCCGGCCAGGATCGCCTTGTGTGTGACGACCCGTCGACCAACGCCTGTGGCGGCTGCAGCGAGTTGTCGCACCAACCGGGGGACTCGTGTGGCGACTGCGGTCAGTACGCGTGCGACGGGCCCAATCGCGTCAGCTGCGACGGCGACGCCGTCAACCTCTGCGGCGGCTGCGGCGCGTTGGTGGCCGAACCCGACACGGACTGCGGCGAATGTGGAGTCTGGACCTGCCTGGACGCCAACAGTGTCCAGTGCGCCGACCCGGGCAGAAACGAGTGCGGTGGCTGCGCATCGCTGGGAGCGACACCCGAGACGACGTGTGGGGACTGCGGCGCCTGGATGTGCGACGGCGTGGACAACCTGATCTGTGACGACCCAGGATTCGTCCAGCTCTGGCGAGACCGGGACCGCGACGGCTTTGGCGACGGTGCCCCCCAGAGCGTCTGCGGTCCCACCGGCGAGATTGATGCCGACAACGACGAGGACTGCGACGACCTCAACGAGGACGTGAACCCCGACGCTGAGAGCGATCCCTGCGATGGGCTGAACAACGACTGCGATGACCGCATCGACGAGAACCCAGGCTGCGGCACCAACCGATTCTGCGTCGAGGGAGAGTGCGAGTGCATCGAACCCTGTGGCGAAGCCTGCTGCCGGATCGGGCAATGCTGCAACGGGAACACGTGCGGAGGGATCTGCCAGTAGCGACGCTCTGGCCCACGTTTGCACCCATGACAGGGACTCCGTGGGCGCGGCGCTTGATCTCCGGTGCAAAGTCCGCTTTCCTCCGCCCACCAATACGACACTTCTGCCACGCGCGAGACCATCATGCGTCCCACACTCGTCCTGCTCCTCGTCACCACGCTCGCCGCCGCCGGCTGCGCGGACAGCAAAGACCCCAGCATCTCCACGAACAACGGCCAGGCCGACATCGGGAACAACGGTGGGCCCGACGCCGGCAACAACGGCAACAACGGCAACAACGGCAACAACGGCAACAACGGCAACAACGGCGGCCCCGACGGCGACGGGGACTCGGTGCCCGACGCCGATGACAACTGCCCTGACGAGCCCAACGCTGCCCAACTCGACGGGGACGGCGACGGAGTCGGCGACGCGTGCGACAACTGCACCGAGACCGCCAACGACGACCAGGCCGACGAAGACGAGGACGGGGTCGGCGACGCCTGTGACAACTGCGGCCAGGCCGCCAACGACGACCAGGCCGACTCCGACAGCGACGGGTTTGGCGACGCGTGCGACAACTGCGTGGATCTGGCCAACGAAGACCAGGCCGACGAGGACAAGGACGATGTGGGCGACCTCTGCGACAACTGCGCAGCGACCGTCAACGACGACCAGGCCGACACCGACGAGGACGGCATCGGCGACGCGTGCGACAACTGCGCCGAGGCCGCAAACCTGGATCAGCAGGACACCGACGAGGACGGGACCGGCGACCTCTGCGACAACTGCGTGGACGTAGCCAACGCTGACCAGAACGACACCGACGAGGACGGCCTCGGAGACATCTGTGACAATTGCGCTGAGCTGGCCAACGACACGCAGGAAGACGCGGACGAAGACGGTGTCGGCGATGCCTGTGACATCTGCCCCAACGACATCGACGCACTCCAGGCTGACACCGACGAGGACGGCCTCGGCGACGCCTGCGACAACTGCCCTGAGCTCAGCAACGCCGGACAGGAGGACCTGGATGACGACGGGGAAGGCGATGTCTGCGACGCGGACATCGACGGCGACGACGCCACCAACGACGCCGACAACTGCGCGCTGACCCCGAACGAGGACCAGGCCGACGCCGACGCCCGCTTCGCCACATGGGAGTCCATCGACCACGCCCCGCGCGAGCCTGCGCGAGACGCTGCGCTCACTCTCGACGACGACGAGCTCAGCGCAGCTGTTCCCCTGGGCTTCGACTTTGCGTTCTTTGGCGAGGTCTACACCGAGGTCTACGTCGGCTCAAACGGCTACCTCACCTTCGAGGACGGCGACTCCGAGGCGGTCCAGGACCTGCCCAACCCGGGCGCGCCCAACGCCTTGATCGCCGCGTGGTGGGCCGACCTCAACCCCGCAAATGGCGGCGAAATCGTGTACGGAACCGTCGGTGACGACGGCGACCGCGAGTTCATCGTCAGCTTTGTGGACGTGCCCCACTACTTCAACAACGCCCCGGCGACTTTCCAGATCGTCCTGCGCGAGGCCGACAGCAGCGTCGAGGTCCACTGCACGGTGTGCCCCGGCGCAGACCGTCGGCACACACAAGGGGTCGAAGACCAGGAGGGAATCGCCGGCGCGTCCGCCCCGGACCGTGTCCTGACCGAAGTGAGCCTGGCAGGGGACGGCGTCCGGTTCACCACCACCGACATCCCCATCAGCGACGGGTTCGGCGACGCCTGCGACAACTGTGCGCAGGTCTTCTCGGACGACCAGACGGACACCGACATGGACGGCGTCGGAGACGTCTGCGACAACTGCGAGCTCGACGCGAACGAAGACCAGCTCGACACCGACGAGGACGGCCTCGGCGACGCCTGTGACAACTGCCCGGAGACCGCAAACCTCGCCCAGTTGGACCTCGACGAGGACGGCCTCGGCGACGCCTGCGACGACGACGACGACGGGGACACCGTCGTTGACGAGGACGACAATTGTCCGCTCGTCGCCAACGAAGACCAGGCCGACGGAGACGAGGACGGCCTCGGCGACGCCTGCGACAATTGCGTCGAGCTGTCCAACGCCGACCAGCGCGACCTGGACGCCGACGGTGTGGGGGATCTCTGCGACTCGGATCGCGACGGCGACGACGTGGAGAACGACGACGACAACTGCCCGGACGCGCCGAACGGACGCCAGGGCGACGGCGACAACGACGGCGTCGGCAACCTCTGCGACAACTGCCCGACGCGCAGCAACCCCCAGCAGCTGGACTTCGACAACGACGGCGCAGGCGACGTGTGCGACGACGATCGCGACGGCGACGGAATTCAGCAGCCTGCCGACAATTGCCCGGACGTGCCCAACAGCAACCAGGCCGACAGCGACCGCACCTTCACAGGCTCTTTCGCCCCGGCTGAACCCAACGGCTACGAGGCCCAGGCAAACGCGCTGGAGTTGGGAGACGACCAGGTCTCCGGCCGCATCGAACTCGGCTTCGCGTTCACCTACTTCGGCGACGTCTACGACGGCGCGTACGTCAGCTCCAACGGATTCCTCTTCTTCCAGCAACCTCACGGCTCCGACCCCTTCCCGGCCATGCTGCCGGACCCGGGCAGCCGCGCGCTGATCGCCCCCTACTGGACGGACCTCGACCCGAGCAGCGGCGGCTCGGTCAGCTACGAGACCCGCGGCGACGAGGGCGACCGCGCCTTCGTGTTGCGGTTCCAGGAAGTGCCGCACTTCGGCTCCGACACGCAGGTGAGCTTCACGCTTATCCTCGATGAAGTCTCCGGCGGCGTCGTGATCGAATGCGACAGCTGCAACTCCGACGGCGGTGTGGCCACCCAGGGCCTGCTGAGCCCGGGCGGGGGCTTCGCCGTCGTTGCGCCGGCGCGCAACCGCGCGATCTTCGAGGTCCAGAACGAGCGCCTGGAGTTCACCACAGGCGCCGTCGAAACCGACGGCGGCGATGCCTGCGACAACTGCCCCTTGGAGCTGAACTACGGGCAGGCGGACACCGACGACGACGGCGACGGGGACATCTGCGATGACACCCGCATCCAGGTCCTCCAGGACATGGACGCCGAAGGACACCCGGAGATCGGCACGGAGGTAACCGTCAACAACGTGGTCGTCACCGTCGCGCAGGACGGATTGCTCTGGGTGCAGGAGCCCGGCGGCGGAAGCCACAGCGGCATCTTTGTCGTCTACGACACGCTCCCGCGGGGCACGCGACGGGGCACCCGGCTCAACATCATTGGTACCTATACCGAGAACGAGGACAACCGCTCCGGCCTGGCGACTCTCGTCGCCACGACCATCGAGGAGCACGACGCCGGCACCGAGGCACCGCTGCGCCCGGACGTGGTTGCCGCGACCGAGCTCGCCGGGGAGGACGCGGAGCAGTGGGAGTCGGTGTTGGTGCGCATCGAGGACCTCATCGTCACCGACCAGAACCCCGACGGCCCGAACGATGACTTTGGCCAGTACCAGGTCGACGACAGCGCCGTCATCGACAACCTCCTGTACCGCCACCCGCTCAACGAAGCCGACGGCGCAACTCTGGAATCCGTGACCGGCGTCCTGGACTACGCTTTCGCGTCCTACCGGCTCGTGCCTCGAGACGCGGAGGACGTGGTCGGCTACCAGGCGCCCCCCGTCGAGGCCCTGGTCCTGTCCGAGGTCTTCTACGATCCCCTGAACGCCGACGCCGGCTTCGAGTGGGTTGAGCTCTACAACGGGACCGCGGAGGCGATCGTGCTCGACGGCTACTCCCTGGCCACCGCCGGCAGCAGCTACACGGTGTTCGCCACCCTGACCGGCACCATTGAGCCCGGCGGCTGCTGGGTCATCGGAGGACCCGAGAGCGACGACACCAACGGCAACCCGGATTACGACCAGGTGCTCCAATTCTCACCGGCGATTCAGAACGGGGGCGACGACGCAGATGCAGTGTCTCTCTGGATGGATTTCAACAACGACATTGCACCGATCGACGCGGTGCTGTACGGCGACCTGGGAAGCAACACGAACGAGCTCATCGATGAGACCGGTGAGATCGCGGACGTGGACATTCGCGACGTGCCGGGCGGCACGTCCATCGAAAGGCACGCACCGACCACGTGGGGCTTCGAGTCCCGCAGTCCCAACCCCGGCGACTGCACCAAGCTTCGATAGGAGGCCCAGTGGGCAAGATCTTCACCGTCTCTCCAGGCGCCGACGATGAGCGCAAGGTCGCCGTCGAGCTCGTCTCAGAGGACCCGCCGCGGTTCAGCGTCACCCTCGACCAGGGCACGGACACAGCGCGGACCGTCGAGCTCGACGCACGCCGCCTCCCGTCCGGCGCGTACCACGTCATGTGGGGCGCCCGGTCGCTGGAAGTGGACCTGTTCGCGTCTGAGGACACCTGGACCGTCGAGGTCGCCGGGCAGACCCGGCAGATGCTCCTGCTCGACCAACGCAAGCTCGCCATGCGCCGCAGCGGTGGCGGCGGCGCCGGGGCCGACGGGCCTGAGCTGCACACACCCATGGCAGGAAAGATCGTCAAATACCTCGTCGAGGTCGGGGACCAGGTGACCCAGGGCCAGGGCGTCGTCATCGTCGAAGCCATGAAGATGGAGAACGAGCTCAAAGCCCACCGTGACGGCACCGTCGCCAGCCTCGGCGCTGACGCAGGCTCCGCCGTGGAGGTCGGCGAGACCCTCCTTCGGATCGAGGACGACGAATGAGCAAACAGGACGTGGGGCAAGCCCACGCGAGATGGCGGGAGACGGTGCTCGACCCGCTGGTGGCCCGACGTCCGCTGCGCAACGGCGGCGCCTTCGCCACGAGCGACGGCACCGCCGTAGCCGCACTCCACGTCCCCAGCGAGCGCGACTACCTGGGCGACCAGGGCTTCCCAGGCCAGTTCCCGTACACCCGCGGCGTCCAGCCCACCATGTACCGGGGCCGTCTGTGGACCATGCGCCAATACGCCGGCTTCGGCACCGCCGCCGAGTCGAACGAGCGCTACCGTTACCTGTTGGCGCAAGGCACCACCGGACTCAGCGTCGCGTTCGACCTCCCAACCCAGATGGGCTACGACTCCGACGACGCCATGGCGGACGGCGAGGTAGGCAAGGTCGGCGTCGCCATCGACAGCCTGGACGACATGCGCACCCTGTTCAGCGACATACCGCTGGACAAGGTCAGCACGTCCATGACCATCAACTCCACCGCGGGTATCCTGCTCGCCCTCTACATCGCGGTGGCCGAGGAGCAGGGCATCCCGGCGACAGCCCTGCGCGGCACGATTCAGAACGATCTGCTCAAGGAGTACATCGCCCGCGGGACGTACATCTACCCACCGCGGGCGAGCATGCGCATCATCACCGACATCTTCGCCTTCTGCCGCGAGGAGGTTCCGCGTTGGAACACCGTCTCCATCTCCGGCTACCACATCCGTGAGGCGGGCAGCACCGCCGCCCAGGAGCTGGGGTTCACCCTGGCCAATGGGATCGCCTACGTGGAGGCGGCGGTGAAGTCCGGGCTCGACGTCGACGAGTTTGCCCCGCGCCTGAGCTTCTTTTTCAACGTGCACAACAACTTCCTGGAGGAGGTCGCCAAGTTCCGCGCAGCCCGGCGACTCTGGGCCCGGATCATGAAGGACCGCTTTGACGCGAAGAACCCCAAATCCCTCATGGTGCGCTTCCACTCGCAGACCGCAGGGAGCACGCTGACCGCGCAGCAGCCGGAGAACAACATCGTGAGGGTGGCGCTCCAGGCTCTGGCGGCGGTGCTCGGCGGCACCCAGTCACTCCACACCAACAGCATGGACGAGGCGCTGAGCCTGCCCACCCAGAAGGCGGTTCGCATCGCATTGCGCAGCCAGCAGATCATCGCCCACGAGTCCGGCGTGGCGGACTACGTAGACCCGCTCGCGGGCAGCTACGCGGTGGAGGAGCTCACCGACCAGCTCGAGGCCCGCGCTCGGGAATACATCGAGCGCATCGACGAGCTCGGCGGCGCCGTCGCCGGTATCGAGGCCGGGTACCAGCAGTCCGAGATCCAGGACGCCGCCTACCGCGCCCAGCGCGCCATCGAGGCGGGCGACGACATCGTCGTTGGTGTCAACGACTTCGTCATCGAGGAACCACCCCCAACAGGACTGCTGCGCGTGGATATGCGCGTGCAGAAGGAACAGGTGGCGCGACTCACAACATTCAAGTCAGGCAGGGATGGCCGCGCCATCGCCGAAGTCCTGGACCATGTCACCGCAGCAGCCAAAGGCACCGACAACCTCATGCCCACCTTCGTAACCGCAGTGAAAGCCGGCGCAACATTGGGCGAGATCTCTCACGCCCTGCGCGCCGTGTACGGCGTCTACCAGGAGCGCGTTGTTGTCTGAGTTTCGCGCAGTGACCGCCGCCCTCTGCGCCGTCGCAACCCTCGCCCTCCTCTCCGGCTGCAGCAACGCCGAGTTTGACACGTCGGGCGTATTGTCGCGCTGGGAGTTCCGCTGCCTGGCAGTCAGCGAGTCCATGCGAACCATTGGGCCCAGCCGCATCGACCGGAAGAAGGTGCAGCTGGCGCGCATCGACAGGCTGCTCAAGCGGGACGACCTGGAGAAGTTGGACGCCGCCAAGCTGCATTCGGAGCGCGCAGTCCTGGTGCAGGAGCTCGAGGACGCCCAGTTCCTCTACGACTGCTCCGAGACCTATTACGCGCCCGGCTCCACGACACTGCGACCCACATTCGGCAGCGGACCTCGGCCCTACGACGCAGACGCCGTAGGACGCGTCTTCGAAGAGGCCGTGCAGCAGACCACAGACCGACACCGACCTCACGGGTTCAACGAACGCGCGGCACTGCACACTGCGGAAGCGGCCATCGTTCGCGGCGAGTTTGCTGCGGCGACCGAGGCCGCGCGGGAGCAACTGGAGTCCAAGCCATCCGGACTGTATGCCGACACGCTTGAGCTCGTAGCCGCCGACGCGGAACTGGCATCCGGCGATGTCGACGCCGCGCTGGTCTTGTATGAGGCAGTTGGCAAACTCCCCATTGGGGTAGAGGCCCATTACGCGCGGTACCGCAAGTCCATCATCCTCCGACGCAGAGGCGACGGTGAGGGCGCAGAGGCCGCACTGGCTACTGTGAAGAGATGGGCCGACCGAGGGGACCGGGAGGCGCTCGGACGCTGGCTGCGCAACGAAGAACCGCGCCCGCCGCTGCCAACGCCATAACACCCTGAGGACAACGGGCGCTTCCGAGAGTTGGGTGCCGCGCAACGCCGATCGCTGGCCGAGCGCGTGCTGGAAGCTAACGAACTTCGATCTCGGCGCGATCGGTGTCCTTGGCGCCGTCGTCGTCGATGACATGCAGGGTCACCGTGTAGACACCAGGCTCTGCAAAGGTCTGGTACAGCTCCGCGGACACGGTCTGCCGCAGCGGCGTGCCGTCCCCCGTCTCGAACCAGAACTCCGCGATGAAGCCGTCGTCGTCCGTGGAGCTCCCAGCGGAGAGCAACACCGGCTCACCCGCGCGCGCACGCAGCGGCGCGTC
>CALBXO010000316.1 GCA_937890335.1 uncultured Pseudomonadota bacterium
GACGAGGATGACGGCGGGGAGTAACGTCCCACCGAGACAGCTCCGCTCCTGATTCCCACAACGCCGGGCCGCTCACGCGCCCCGGCGTTGCTCGTTCTTGCGCCCCGCGGAAGTCGCCATACGCGGCGGAACTCCATGGGAAATCTGGGGCCGGGATGCTACCTTCCGCACAATGTATGCGTCATCCAAACCCGGCGTTGCCTCGGACCCCACGGGCCCACAGCGCACGATCTCCCGAGTGCTCGTCGCAAACCGCGGCGAAATCGCGCTCCGCGTCATGGCGAGCTGCCGCGCTCTCGGCATCGCCACTGTCGCCGTCTTCTCGGAGGCGGACCGAGGCTCGCTCCACGTGAAGCGAGCCGACCGCGCCTCCCGGCTCGGCCGAGACGTCAGCGTCTACTCGGACATTGAGGCGCTCGTCGCATGCGCGCGCCGCCACGGCGCCGACGCAGTGCACCCCGGCTACGGGTTCGCCTCCGAGGACCCGGCGTTCGCGGCGGCATGCGCCGCGGCAGATCTGTTGTTCATCGGCCCCGGTGAGGAGGTGCTTCGCAGCCTGGGCGACAAGGTCCAGGCCCGAGAGGTAGCCGAGGAGGTTGGGATTCCCGTCGTCCCCGGTGCGCGCTTCGCCACCGAGGAGGCCGCCGCGCAGCTCGGGTACCCCGTGATGCTCAAGGCGCACGCCGGCAGGGCGGGCCGCGGGCTTCAAGTCGTCGAGACACCCGAGGCATTCGAAGACGCGCTGCTCAACCTCCAGATCCGCGCGATTGACGCCTACGACGACGACCGCGTCTACCTGGAGAAGTTCATCGACGGCGCTCGCCACATCGAAGTCCAGATCCTGGGTGATATCGAGGGCAACATCGTCCATCTGGGAGAGCGCGAGTGCTCCGTCCAGCGCCGGTACCAGAAGTTCATCGAGGAGGCCCCCGCGCCGGGCCTGTCCCGCTCGACCCGCGAGGCCCTCGGGGAGGCAGCCGTCGCGATCGGCGAGTGGGCCGGATACACCAGCGCCGGCACCGTCGAGTTCCTGGTCAAAGACGAGGCCTTCTACTTCCTCGGCATCAACTCCCGGATCCAGGCGGAGCACGCCGTCACCGAAGCCATCCTCGGCGTAGACCTGGTGGAACAACAGCTGCGCATCGCCCGCGGCGAGATCGCCCCGTGGGAGGAGCGGCTCAAGCCGCGGGTGGCATTGGAATGCCGGGTGTACGCCCAGGACGTGAGCAACGCCTCTACCATCGCCGCGATGCACATCCCGGACGATGAGTGGCTGCGGGTGGAATCGGCCGTTGAAGTTGGCAGCCCCGTCGGGCGCGAGAACGACCCGTTCCTGATGACCCTCGTTACCGTCGGAACGGACAGAGATCTCGCTCGGGCGCGCATGCGCACGTCCCTGCGCGACCTGGTTGTTCTGGGCGTCGCGACAAACATTCAGCACCTTCAGGCCGTGCTCGCGGCACCCTCGTTTGCCGCCGGGCAACCGACCACGGGCCAGTTTGCCCAGCCACCCAGACGCGGCGGCGTACCCGACGCAGCCTTCGCCGCCGCTGGTCTCGCACTCGATGGCCGCGCCGGCGCCGACCCCAACGACAGCACGCCACCGGGGCAAACCCAACGTTGGGACGGTGGCGCTCGGGTCGACACCAGGCCACTGCGCGGCGATATCTGGGAAGTAGGCATCAACGGCGTGCGCGAAGAGTGGCGCCGGGTTCAGCGCGCGCCGTACATCTGGATCGAGGACAAAGACGGCGACCAACACCGCTTCCACGTCCTCACCGTCGGCAAAGATGTCTGGGTGCACGGGGAGGGGCGGACCCACTGCCTGCGGCCCGAACCCTCAGTCGCCCAGGACAACCGCGCGACAGTAGGTGTCTGTACGTCCCCGGTGGCCGGCAGGCTGATCGAGATGGGGGTGGACCTCGGCCAAAAGGTCGTGTCGGGTCAAACACTCGCCACCGTGTTGAGCAACCACGGAGAACACGCCCTCCGTGCCCCCTGCGGCGGTGAAGTACTCGAGATCTACGCCCGCGTGGGCCGCGCGGTCACCGCCGGCGGCGTCATCATGGTATTGGGCGATTCCGGCCCTACTTCATCCCTTTGACCAACCACAGACTCAGCTCGGGCACGAACGTGATGATCATCAGCGCCGCGAGCATGAGTAAGAGGAAGGGTATCGCCATTTTATAGAGTTGGACCACCGGTTTATCGAACGCTAGAGAGCTGATGAACAGGTTCAACCCAACCGGCGGCGTGATGTACCCAATCTCCAGGTTTGCCAGGAAGATGATACCCAGGTGGATTGGGTCCACGCCGTAGCTCAGGGCGATGGGCGTGATCAGCGGCACCACCACGATGATGGCGGAGAAGATGTCCATCAGACACCCGACGATCAGCAGGAACACCGTAAGCATCAACAGGAAGGTGATCTTGGACTCGATGTGCTGCTGCATCAGGGAGAGGATCTTCATCGGGACCTCCTCCTGAATCAGGTAGTTGGTCAGCCCCAGGGCAACGCCCAGGATGATCAGGATCGCGCCGACCATCACCATGGACTCCTTGATGACCTTGGGCAGGTCCGGCGTCTTTGGGTCCTTGCTGACGAGCTTGATGTCCTTGTGAATGAAGACCTGCACGATCAGCAGGTACAGCGCGCAGATCGTGCTCGCCTCCGCCACCGTGACCAGCCCCGTGCCCTCCTCGGCCCCCCACAAAGGCGCCATGAAGTCGGGAAATCCGTAGATCGCGATCAGGACCACGATGGGTACCAGCAGCTCCCACTTGGCGTGCCAGGCCGACGTGAGCGCGAGCTTCATATCAAACTTGGTCTTGCGCACCTTGGACCGCACACCGCGGAACACACAGTAGAGTCCAAGAACACCGATGAGCACGATGCCGGGCAGGATGCCGGCCACAAAGAGCTTGTCGATGCTCGTCGCGGCGACGATGCCGAAGAGGATGATGGGCAGAGACGGGGGAAACAGCAGACCGATGGAGCCCGACGACGTGATGAGCCCGAGGCTGAAATCGTCGTCATAGCCCTCGTCCAGCAGCATCGGGTACAACAGTCCGCCCAGCGCGATGATCGTTACGCCTGACGCCCCCGTGAACGTCGTAAAGAAGGCGCACGAGATCACCACGATGATCGCCATGCCTCCCGGCATCCACCCAAACCACGCTCTGCAGACCTTCACCAGGCGAACCGCCGCCTGGGACTCGGCCATCAGGAAGCCCGCGAACGTAAACATCGGGATCGTGATCAGGTGCGGGTTGGTCGCCAGCTTGTAGTGCTCCTCGCTGAGCACCACGATTCCGGTGTCCGCCAGGATGAAGCTCGCCATGGCGAGGCCGCTGAGCACCACAAACAGGGGCGCGCCGAGCAGCGCCGCGGCGATGAAGAGGATTCCTATGATGATCAGCATCAGGCGGCCTCCTCGGTGGCGGCTCTGGCCGCTTCTTTCTCCCGCTCGAGGTCAGCGGTCTCGCCGCTGGCCACCGGGGGCAACCCCTTGAGGTTCCGGTCCAGGTCCTCGATGACCCGGAAGGCGAAGTGGAGGGCCAGCAGACCAAAACCCACCGGGAACATCAGCTGCATATGCCATTCGTCAAAGTGCGGGATGATCTCCTTTGGGAACGCCCGGCTGATGGCCACCAGCTTCCAGCCCGCCACCGCCAGCGCGATGCTCATGCCCGTCGCCAGCACGTTCATCGCCATGGCGATCCAGCCGCGGACCTTGGTCGGAAGCAACTTGGAGGCCGCGTCGATGTTGATGTGCTTGCGCCGTTGCGTGGCGATCATGGCACCCAGAAACCCGACCATGATCACCAGCTGTCGCAGGAGGGTGTCGATCCAATCGAGCTTGATGGCGTCGATCAGCGACATGATGTTGGCGCCGAACGAACCCTCGGGCGGAGGGCCCCCCTCCGGCTCTTTGGGTGCTGCTGGCATCCGGATCGCCGGGGCGACGTCGGTGCCGTCGTCTACTTCGGGGGCCCCGTCTCCAAAGCCGCCGCCGAACCCGCCGCCGTCGCCGTCGCCGTCGCTCTCCGAGTCACCAAACCCCCCACCAAAGCCGCCTCCGGCCTCGTCGCCATCAGGTTCGGCCCCCTCCTCGTCGTCTCCAAAGCCACCGCCAAATCCATCGGCGCTGTCTGCGGGCTTGGCGTCGGGCTCAGGCGCGGGCGTTTTCTCGTCGCCCTCGGGCTCCTCCTCCTCCTCGCCGAAGCCTCCGCCAAATCCGTCGGCCTCGTCCGCTGCCGGGGCCTCGTCGCCTTCGGGCTCCTCCTCCTCACCGAAGCCGCCACCAAATCCGCCGCCGCCAGCCTTCTTGTCGCCGGCCGCTGGCGTTGCTTTGGATGGGTCGGGCTGCACGGGCGGAGGCTCGACCACCGGGGGCCCGCTGGTAGACAGACTGCTCTGCCACGCCACCAGCACATTGCGATACAGGACGTTGTAACTGCCGAGCAGCAACATCGTCAGCACCATGACCACGAGGAGCCAGGACTCCGCGCGTATCAGGTGGGATTCCAGACGCAGCAATTTCTCCATGCCTCATGGAGTACCACTGGAACCGCTGCGGTTGCTACCGCTACAGTTCCCTTGCACATGGCCGCTGCGTGCAGGGCACGGAGACGCGAACACGGGCCGACTACCGACATGAAACTCATCTGTCTCCTTGCCGCAGTCGCGTTGACCTCGATGTGCAGCATCGCCGCCTCCGCTGGCCCACCCCCCGGCATCTCGGTCTCGCTGGTTCCCGACCGCGCGACCGTGATGGTCGGGGAGCCCGTGTACGCCACCTTCCGGATCCGCAACGCCGGCCCAACGGCCGTCTCAATCCACATCGAGTGGCTCGCTCGCAACTCCCTGGGACGGCCCGAGTCATTCCAGGTCTCCGCGCAATCCACGAAGGGCGCAGCGGTCCCAGTGCCGGCGCTGCGCGGCAGTTTCGGCGGTCGCAGCTGGCGGGTGGAGATCGCCCCGGGGGCAGACCACGACCTCCGCCTGTTTCTCCCCAATTGGACACCGTTCACGGAGCCTGGGACCTACACAGTCACGGCCGTTACCAGCATGGAGTTTGGGGACCCAAAGACGGCGACGCGCCACGACCTGCGCGCCTCGGCGACAGTCAAAGTCACGGCCCCTGACTCCGCCAGGATGGGCAAGATCATCACGCGCGACGCTGCCGCCATGGCCAGCGGCGACGACGAGGCGGCCCGGCGCATGATGCACATCCATGACGCCAGGGTGATCCCGCACTTCCTGGCCGAGCTCGCGGCCCCCAACTACAGCCGCAAGTTCCGCGCAATCCAGGTGCTCGGCAAATGGAACACCGACGATGCCGTCGCCGGACTCGAGCGAGCTTCCAGGACCTCCGCTGCAGAACTCGACCCGGAGGGATTCACCCGGGAGACGCTGCGGGTCGAGTCGGCCGCGCAGCTGCGTGTGGCCGCTGCGTACGCGCTCGCCGAAAGTCCCCACCCTCGCTCCAGCCAGCTGCTGTTGGCGATGCGGTCGGACCGCTACGCCTCCGTCCGGCTGATCGTCGCCCAGAACGCGGTCAAGGCCGACCCTGCGGGCCACCGCAAACTGCTGCGTGCGTTCACAAAGGACCCGGATCCACGCGTGGCCTCCGAGGCGACCCGGCTCCTGAACCAACAGGGCGGGCCCGGCGCTCGCTGACCACAGAGTTGGCGGCGGCGCCGGCGACGCGCTGTTCCCGCGCGCAGCTGGCGACGCGCCGCTCCCGAGCGCAGCTGGCGACGCGCCATTCCCGCGCAGCTGCCGACGTACCGTTCCGCGCGCAACTGGCGACGCGCCGCTCCCGAGCTCAGCTGGCGACGCGCCGTTCCCGCGGGCAGCGCGGCTGGGCCGCGTCCCGCGGCTGGGCCGCGGCCGGACCGGTGAGGAACCAGCGGTGCTGCGCAAACCGCGCAGCCGGGGTAGTCTTGCGACATGACACGCACCCACCTCCCGATCCCCCGAGGATTGCAGCTGGTTCTCTGTTCCAGCCTGGCACTGACCGCAGGCGCATGCGCGTGCAAGTGCCCGGACCCCGCATCCCTGAGGGGGGGCGCATCTGCCGACGCTGAACCTGCCGAGCTCGACGAGCTCGACGGCGACTCTGACTCCCCAGCAGCCGCGCCCGTGGCCGACGCCTCAGCGACCACTGCGCCCCCGGCGGACTCCGCGGTGGCCAGTGCGCCGCGGGTCACACCGACGGCCGACCCTGGAGAGGCCCCTGCCGCGGCGACCGTGCCCGACCCGGTGCCCAGCCCCGACGGCGCCGTCAAGGCCCCCGACGCGGGCGTCAAACCGCAGTGCGCGCCGCGGGGACAGCCTCCCTACGACTACGCTGCTCCCGCCGTGGCCGAGAAACCGCGGATCGATCTCACAGGACCTTGGAAGTGGGGCAAGGGCTGGCCCAACGGCGTGGAAACCCTCGCCTTTGACGACAGCGAGGCCACCGCCGCCACTGTGCCTGGCATCACCCGCATCAACCGCGATGGGAAGAAACAGACCCGCGTCTGGCTGCGCCACACCTTCGACGTGCAACGCGCCGCGTACTTCCGCAGCCAGGGCCTGGACCTCGGCGGTCGCTACGGGGCGTCCGTGGTGTTCCTCAACGGCAAGCGTCTCCCCGAGGCCGCTCGCAACGCCCCCATCTACGTGAAGGGCGGGCTCCCGCTGGTGGACGGCAAGAACGTGATCGCCATCCAGCTCGAGTACTCCAAGTTCCTCGACGGCATCTTCTGGTACGGGGCGCCCGCCCTCGGCAAGCCCACCGAGCGCCAGCGCGGCCTGCTGACCCGGCGCTACACAAGCAAAGTGGACGGCAAACCCCACGAGCTGTCGCTGTTCGTCCCGCGTTGCGCGGACCTCACGGCTGAGAACCCGCTCATCGTCGCGCTGCCAGGCTGGAGCGGAAACGCCTGGTCCTACGCGGGCGCCAGACTCCTGCGGGAGGCAGACGCGCGCGGCTACCTGGTCCTGACCCCAGAAACGTTCGGCAACATCCTCTACACAGGAGCCAGCGAGGACGGAGTCCTGGAGGCACTGGACCTCGTCACCAAGGATCTGAAGATCGATCCCAACCGCATCTACCTCACCGGCCTGTCCATGGGCGGCGCCGGGGCACTTCAGATCAGCTACCACTATCCGGACCGATTCGCCGCTGTGGCCGCCTTCTACGGCGACAGCCAGTACAACCTTGGCACCGGCTACATCGGCCGCATCCTCGGCTCCAAGGCCAACGGCGACCGCTACTCGGTCATCAACTTCCCCGAGAACGCCCGGAACCTGCCGGTCCTCCTCGTCCACGCCAAAGACGACAAGACCAGCCCCTTCCGCCAGTCCTCCCAGCTCGCCAAGCTCGATGCCAAATTGCGTCTGCCCAACCACCGCCTCATCGCACCCAAACGCGGTGGCCACACCCTGGACACCGTGGACGCACACACGGAGGAGGCCATGGCGTTCTTTGACGCCCACAGCCGACAGCCGCTCCCCACTCGAGTGACCTTCCGCACAAACTCACCCCGGTATGTCCGCGCTTACTGGGTCACCCTCAAGACCAGCGAAGGCGATGATTTTACCGGTATCGATGCCAGCTGGGACCCAGAGACAGCCACGGTCCACATCGCCAGGATCGAGCCCGGCATCTCAGCCGTGGATCTCGATGTCCCCGCCCGCAGGGTCACCGCCGCGGGGGCCGTCGGCGCCACCGTGACGGTGAAGGGACGGGCCATCGAAGTCGGCGAGGGGGCCCGCTGAGGGTCAGTCCGAAAACAAGTTGTCGGGTATCGCGCCCAGGCGTGCGTCAGATTTGGCCCCGGCGACCGAGGGACACCGCAGGCGCAGCTCGGCTGCGTTGAGGACGGCCCGACCGAGTCGGGGTCGAAGCTGGCGTACGGATGGGATGCGAAACGGATGACTTGTTTTCGGACGGACCTGAAAGTGTTCATCTCAACGTCGAGGAGGAGCATGCCCCGCGCGGCCGTTCCCTCCACGGGCCGGAGACGCAACCCGCGCTCGACGCGGGCCGGAGACGCAACCCGCGCTCGACGCGGGCCGGCGACGCAACCCGCGCTCGACGCGGGCCGGAGACGCAACCCGCGCTCGACGCGGGCC
>CALBXO010000317.1 GCA_937890335.1 uncultured Pseudomonadota bacterium
CGTCGCCGAGATGACGGGACGCTGAAGATCGCCGCCTTGCCGCAGCCACCGCAGAGCCAGTCACTACACCCCGAGTCGGTCACCGCGATGCTTCTGGGGGTCGAGATTGGAGACACGCTCGGGTCCCGAACCGAAAGAATGACTGCCGGCGACCGCCAGAGGCGCTTCGGGTGGATCGCCGATCACGGTGTCAGCCGCGTTTCACGCTCCGATGACACTCAGATGACGTCCCGTCTACTCAGCTCGCAGGCGTCATTGGGGCACCTCGACATCGCGGATGCCGTACGACGGTGGAGGGACGAGCGGTTGGTTGGAATCGGCGGTACTCTCCTGCGGGTGCTCAAGCGCGCACCGACGAGCGAGGATTCCGACGAAGTGTGGAAGGCGCGCGCAACCAACAACGCGGCGGGAAATGGTGCAATCATGCGCGTGCCCGGGCTGATCGCGCCGCATGTGCTCACCGACCCGTCCAGACTGTGGCCTGATCTGCTCCTAGGTTCCGCGGTAACTCACGACTCCTTGACGTCCAACGCTGCCTGTGTCGGATGGGCGGCGCTTCTCATCGCGCTCGCCGACCCTCAGACGAGGCCAACAACACCCCTGGCGGTCCTTGAGGTGTTCACGAAGACCGCGACACCCGTTGAGGGCAGCGGTTCCGCGCTCCGTTCACGGGTTCCCGGAGACGACTTCTCCGGCACGCTGTGCGAGTTCATCGAGCAGCGGGCGGTCCCTGCATTCGCGCCATACGCCAACGCCCAGGATCACCGCGACCGCTGGTACTCGGGGGCCTTCCTGTTGGAGACGGTCCCTACCGCCCTGGGAATCGTGGCTGAGTACATCAACGACCCCCAACGAGGAATCCTTGAGGCCGTCAACCGGACATGGGACAACGACACGATCGCTTCGTTGGTCGCCGCCGCCTTCGGGGCGCGATACGGGCTGGACGCTTTCGATCCACGGTGGGTCAACCGTGTCGTGTCCGATACGCACCGGGACGCAATGACCCCAGCCATCAGCAGCATGTGCCGGTTTGCGCCACACATTGGACCGGCACTGCGCCGCGTCCAAGAACGCGCGGAGCTCGACGAAGGCCAGCGCAACTCGTAGCGGTGGGAGCACTGATTCAACACGCCGAATCCAGTGGGATGCGCCTCAGGGCCCTCAGCCCCTCCGCACACGAAGCGAAGCCGGTGCCCCCACTGTGCCCCGAGGGGGCGGTTTCAACCGGAATCAAAGGCTATGAGGCGGGACGAGGCGGGACGAGTGGTGTTCGGCACGCCCGGTGTGCGGTGCGTAAGGTCGCGTTCCACAAGGGTTTTTGCCTTGCCGCCGAGCGGGTTCGAATCCCATCGCTCCCACTGGGCCGCCGCACGTCTGGCGGCAGCTGAGACCCCGGCAGGTCGGGCGCGTGTTTTGTGCCATCGACGCTGAACGGGGGTACAACGGGCCCATGTCCGGGTCGTCACAGTCACAGCCCCCGCCAGGTCCTGCGCCGTCACCCGGCGGCGGCGTGATGCGCAAGATGGGCATCGCCACGGCGCTGATGATGGTGTCGGTGCTCGCCAGCCGCTTCATCGGCTTTGCGCGGGACGTGATCATCGCGGCACAACACGGCGCGACCGAGGCCACGGACGCCTACTACTCCGCGTTCATCCTGCCCGACGTCCTGGCCTACTTCCTCGCCGGCGGCACCCTCTCCATCACCTTCATCCCGCTGTTCTCCGGCTACCTGGCGCGGGGTGACGAGGAGGGCGGTTGGCGGTTGTTCTCCACCATAGCGACCGGCGTGGGTCTACTGGTGCTGCTCGGCACGATCGTCGGCGAGATCTTCGCACCGCAGCTGGTTCCGCTCGTGGTGCCGGGATTCAAGGGCGAGGCGCTGGCGCTGTGCATTCGGATGACCCGCATCGTGCTGCCAAACATGATGTGCTTCGCCATCGGCGGGTTGCTCCAGGCCACGCTGCTGAGCAAGGAGCGGTTTGGGTGGGTGGCGCTGAGTCCCGTCGCGTACAGCGTCTGCCTGGTGGGCGGCGGCGTCATCCTGGGGCCGTGGGTCGGCGTGGAAGGGTTTGCCTGGGGCGCCCTCGTCGGCGCCATCGTGGGACCGCTGCTCATCCCGGCGCTGGCGGTGCGCAATTCCCTGCGATACCGACCACGGTTCGACTTTGGCTCCGCGGGCTTTCGCGAATACCTGTGGCTCGCGGTGCCGCTCATGCTCGGCGCGACTCTCATCAGCGTGGACGAGTGGTTGCTCAAGGGATTTGGATCGTTCCTGGACGAGGGGACGGTGTCGTGGCTGCAGAACGCGCGGCGGCTGATGCTGGTGCCCGTCGCGATCCTCGGGCAGGCCGTCGGGCAAGCCGCCCTGCCCTTTCTGACGCGGCTCTACGCCCAGGGCAAACACGAGCAGCTGGCGCAGACGCTCACGGATGCCATGCGCAACCTGGCGTTCTGGGCGCTCATCGCCTCCGGAGGGCTCGTGGTCCTGGCGCGGCCCGCGGTGTTCGCGGCCTACAGGCGCTACGAGTTTTCCGTCGCGGACGCGGACGGGACCGCCCTTCTGCTCGTGGGCTTTGCCCTGGGCATCGCCGCGTGGAGTGTGCAGTCGCTCATCGTCCGCGGATTCTACGCGCGCAAGAACACGCTGGAGCCCATGATCATCGGCACTGCCGTCGCCGCCGTCGCCGTGCCCATCTACTGGGGATTTGGTGACTGGCTCGGCGGGTTTGGGCTGAGCCTGGCCAGCACCCTGGGGATCACGCTGAACACCGTCGTGCTCACGGTCGCGTTCCGGTATCGCCATGCGCCGGTGTCCCTGCGACGCATTGCGGCGTCGGCGGGTCGGGCGCTCATCGCCGTGGTCCCTGCCGCCGCGGCGACGTGGTTTGTGCTCGGCTGGCTGGGTGACCTGGACTCCGCGGCGACGGCCGCCGTGCACCTCGCTGTGGGGGGCGTCGTCTATGGTGGGCTCACCCTCGGCATCGCGGCTGCCTTGCGAGCCGACGAGCTGTCGGTAGCCAGGGAGCTGGCCGCGAAAGTCCGACGCAAGCTACGCCGCTGACCGGGTTTCTCGCTCGTGTTGAGCGGCGCTCGACGGCCAAATCGCCGTCTATCTGCGTCGTTCGGGCTTCGCGGGCCGGGAGCCCGCGGGCGCCCAACCTCCTTGCTACACGACGATTTGTCTCGCCGATCACTCGCTCAACCCAAACGAGAAACCCGGTGAGGTCAGCGCCTTTTCCGGGCCGGGCGCGTGGTGTTGCGGTAGACCCTCAGGACGGGAACGCCGTCGTGGTGGGAGACAAACTCCGGATTCCGTGTCCGGTACGCCCTCCACAACTCCACCTCCAGCGGCACGAACGCCATCTGGTGGTGGATCATCCCATACTCGCTGCGCCCCATGGCGCCATATCCGATCCCGGCGGGCAATCGCCCGTCCCGTTGGTACATCCTGTACGCGTCGTGCGTCGTGTTCTGCCAAAAGACCGAGCCGCGCCCGTCGAGCCGCTCGGACACAAACTCCACGGCGTCGCCGCCGGCGTACCCCCAGAACTGCCGCATGGCCCGGAGGTCCGCCGCGCCCCGGACCCCGCCTACGAGCACGTTGTAGTGCGCGGTCCCGTTGGGGTGGCTGTGCGCGGTGGAGAGCACCGCCGGCGCCAGCACGAGGGCGGCGAGCGCGACTGTAACGGGAAGCGCCACAGGTCGTCGGAGGAGCGCTGCGAGTTGGTTGCCCGCGGCGCGTCCGGCCTCCACCACACCTACGCCCGCCAGCACCGCCAGGAACGGCATCGCGGGAGTCCAATGCTTGATGCCGCCAAAGATCGGCGTGCTGGGGATCGCAATGATGAGGATTGGGATCAGCAGGCCAAGGCCCACGAGCCACCCTGTGCCCCGGTCGTCCGCCGGCCTGCGCCCGCGCGATTTCCACCACCCCGCCGCGCACACCACAGCCCCGAGGACACCGGCCAGCACGGTCACCGGAGGGAGGGTGATCGCGCTGAGCGTGAACGGGAAGTGCACGGGGAACGGTGGCGCGTAGAGGTTCTCGCCAAAGAAGTATTGGAAGTAGTGGACGTGGTGCAGGTGGAACTTGAAGTACCAGACGATGCGCCCGTATGTGTCGAACCAATGGTTGGGCCACAGGATGTACCAGACCACGGGCCCCAGCACCGCCAGACTCACAAAAGCGATCGGCAGATTGGGTAGATTGAGACGCAGCTCGCCGCCGTCGCCGCGAAGCAGACGCGTGCCGCGCGCGTAGACGATCGCCCAATGCACCAGGAACAGCGCTGGCAGGAAGAAGGCGTTGTGTTTCACGCTCAGGGCCAGGCCAAAGACGACCCCGACGCCCCACGCCCAACCCGTGGACCGGAGCCCCCGCCACCAGGCGACCATGCAGAAGAACCACATGGTCACCATCATCGCGTCAAAACAGGCCAGGTGCGCGTGGAAGAACGGTCGCGGCATCGCTGCCAGAGCCACGCAGGCCACCACAGCCGCCGCACGTCCGTACGCCTCGGTGGTGAACGTATACACGAGGTACGTCAGCAGCCCAGCGGACAGAATCCCGGGCAGCCGCATGGCGTCGGAGGGGCGCAACCACCCGAGGGTCTCGTGGAAGAGCCAATAGCTGCCGGCAAACAGCAGCTTCGGCAGGACTGGGTGTTCCTGGTTGTACCCCATGTGCTTGTCGATGGCCGCCTGGCTGAACGCCTCGCCGAGGTCGAGCGAGACGAGCCCTTCCCCGAGGATCTTGAGCCAGCCGAGGTACTGAAAGGCCGCGCGGAAATAGAAGCCTTCGTCCCGGGTGAACCCCATGTCCGTGGTAGCGAGAAGCACCGCCACGAACGCGGCGCCGAGCGCCAGCGCCGCCAGCCGGTCAAACCAACGAAGCTCGGCTGCAGCGGCCCAGACACCACTTGCTCCCTCACTTCGGGGGCTGGGTTCTTGGAGCCCGGGCGAGCTCACTGGCGGAGGTGCTGCGCCACGTCGGCGCGCGGCACCTGCGCCTGCTCACGGCTGCGCAGGTCCTTGACGGTCACGGTGCCCGCGGCGACTTCGCTGTCGCCGACCATGAGGAGAAACCGGGCGCCGACCTCCTGCGCGTAGGAGAACTGCTTTTTGAACTTCGCCGCTTCCGGGAAGACATCGACGCACAGTCCGGCAGCCCGTAGCTCCGTGGCCAACGCCACGCTCACCGTCGCGTCGCCCATGAACGCCACGAGGGCGTCCGGGCCCGACGGCGCCGCAGGGAAGAGCTCGAGTTCTTCCATGACGGCCTCAAGGCGATCCAGGCCCAGGCTGAAGCCCACCGCTGGAACGTCGCGCCCCAAGAACATTCCAACCAGGGTGTCGTAGCGTCCGCCGCCGGCGATACTGCCGTTGAGTTTCGGGTGGACCGCCTCAAAGATCGGACCGGTGTAGTAGCTCAGCCCGCGTGCGAGGCTCGGATCAAACTGGACCAGGTCGGTCCCCACTGCGCTGTCGGCGAGGGCGAAGAGCTCATTGAGGTCCGCGACGCCCTTTCGTCCACGCGCGCTGTCCTCCAACGACTCGGCGAGACCTTCCAGCCCGCCGCCGACCTCCAGGATCTCCCGCAGCCGAGCTGCACTCTGGGCGGTCACCCCGCGCTCGAGCAGCTCGGTGGTAACGGCGTCCCAGCCAATCTTGTCGAGCTTGTCCACAGCAACAAGGGCGGTGCCTTCGAGCTCGGGCGCGATCCCCGCAGCCTCGATGATCCCAAAGAGGATGTCCCTGTGATTGACGCGGATTACGGCGTCGTCAAACCCCAGACGCTTGAGCGCCGTGGCCATGCAGGACAGGATCTCGGCGTCGGCGACGATCGATTCACAGCCGACGATGTCGGCGTCGCACTGCGTGAACTCCCGGAACCGTCCCTTCTGCGGCCGATCGGCGCGCCACACAGGCGCGATTTGGTACCGCCGAAAATACTTCGGGATGTCGTTCTGGTACGCGGCGACCACGCGCGCCAACGGCACCGTGAGGTCGTAGCGCAGGCCCAGATCCGCCAGAGTGTCCTGCGACGCTTCGGGCCCGGCCAGCGCGCGGACGAGGTTTGCCCCGCGCTTGAGTATCCGGAAGATGAGCTGGTCCCCCTCGTCCCCGTACTTGCCCATCAGCGTGTCGAGACGCTCAAAGGACGGCGTGGACAGCGGTTCGAACGCGTGCTGCTCGTACACGCTCCGAATCGTGTCGACGATGTACTGACGCCGGCGCGCGGCGGCGGGGAGGAGATCGCGCGTACCCTTTGCGGGTTTGGTACTCACCATGGCTCACAGTGGGTAACGCGACTTTACAGCAGGCGCAAGGCGCGAGAGAACAGGCAGCACCGCAGTCGGGGCCGACGGTTCCAAAGGCGGCCGCCTCTCAGGGAGACGATGAACCCATCGCAGTGGCTCGAAAAGGTGCTCCACGACCTGGTCAAATACCTGGAGATGATGCCCCGTTCGCTGAACTGGGATGATCTTGAGGAGGACGACGCCGACGTGCTCTTCGAGTCAATCTTCGAGACTCGCGTCGACGGTCGCGGCGTGCGCAGCGCGGCGGATCTCTGGGCGGCGGCGCGTTCGTCGGCGCCGGAACAGGTTGCGGGGTCCGGCGTGTTGCAGGACGTCGATCAACGAATGGACACGCTGATGACGCTCGCTGCCCCGCTTCGGACCGGTGGCGACGTGTCCGACCCCGCGGCGCTGCGCGCGGCGATTTTCGCCGTGGGCGATCGCCTGCGCGCCGCACGAGAGGAGTAGATGGCGGAGAGACCCCCACGCGTACTGCTGATCGATGATTCGGAGGGCTATGTGCGCATGGCCCACAAGTTTCTTCGGCGCTACGAGTACGCGACCAATTGCGAGCTGACCAACCCCTGCTGGCAGTGCGACTACCGGCGCGGGTGCCGGCTCAAACAAGCCAGGGACTGGACCCAGACCACAGAGATCCTGCGCCGCTACGGCGGCGAAGTGGATGCCATCCTGCTCGATGTGCACTTCGATCTCCCGATCGAGCAGCTCGTGGCGGAGCCTGGGCTCCCTGGCGCCACCGCCCTGGACACGGACGATCCCGACCCGGTCGAGCTTGAGAATCTCCGGCGCTACCAGGGATTCCACATCCTTCGCCGGCTCCGAAAGCGCTTCGGACAGGTGCCCGTGGTCCTCATGACCTCAAACACCTCCATCGCCTTCAACGAGCCGGAGATCGAGGCGGATCTGGCCAACGAGGAGTACACGCAGCTCTTCGAAGACGAGGAGATCAGCGCCCAGAGCCTGGCAGCGAAGATCGAGCGCGCGCGACGCATGGGCCAGCAGCAGTCCACGTCAGAGGACGGGACCTTCTTCTGGGGAACCAGCCGCGCCATGGCGCGAATCCGACGATGGCTTGAGGTGTTCGCGCGCGGCGACCAGCCCATTCTGCTCCTGGGCGAGACGGGGACCGGAAAGAGCTTCATCGCCGAGCAGTTCATTCACCCGCTCGCGAGACCCGAGAAGATCTTCTGCGCAATCGACCTGGCGACAATTCCAGAAAACCTCGTCGCCGCCGAGCTTTTTGGTACATCCAAGGGCGCATTCAGCGGCGCGGTGGGCCGCCCGGGGCGGTTTGAGTACGCCAGCGGGGGCACCCTGTTTCTGGACGAGATCGGGAACCTGTCGCTGGAGCTTCAGAAGCGGCTGCTGGGTGTTCTTCAGGACCGCCGCGTGACCCGCCTGGGTGAAAACAAGCCCCGCCCGGTGGACGTCAAGCTCGTCGTGGCCACAAACGAAGACCTGGAGGAGCGCGTGCGCGACGGCTCCTTCCGGGCTGATCTCTACCAGCGCCTCAACCCGGCCGCGAAGGTCCGCCTGCCACCGCTGCGCGAGCGCAAAGAGGACCTGCGGGGGATGTGTTCGTTCCTGTCACGGCGGGTGTTCACGTCCGAGGGGAACCGCAAGTTGCTCGCGGAGTTCGGGACGATGTTCAACATCGCGCCGTCCCGCGTGGGTGCGTCTCTGACCTTCAGCCAGAAGATCCGCGCGGCGCCGGCGGACACTGTGACCTTCCAGCTCGCGGGACTGGCGCTCGACTGCCTCGGTCAGCACGATTTCCCCGGCAATACCCGCCAGCTGGAGATGGTCCTCTCCAACGCCTTGCTCTTCAGTCTGACCGACGCGCTGGCCGCAGGTCGCGTGGGTGACCGCCCGGTAGTCGCCATCGATGCGCAGGTGTTGCGAGAGCTGATCGCGGCCAGTGACCTGACCCGCCCGGAGCAGAACGCGGAGCCGGCGTCCGAGGCACAGCGCCTCATCGTGGAGCTGGACCCGGCGGATACGCTCAACAACGCCAGCCGCAACGTCGAGAAGCAATACTTCGAGGAGCTCTACCTGCGCTGCGGGGGCGATTTTGAGCGGATGGCCCGCCACCTGCTCTCCGGCCCAGCAAGCAAGAACGCGCGCAAAGTGCAGCTTCGATTCAACAACCTCGGCCTGTCGGTGCGAGACCTCCGAGACCGGTTCGGCTGAGATGACCAATACGCTCCTGATCATCGAAGACGGCGACGAGTACCTGCGTTTTTTCAGCCGGTACCTGACCGCCTATGACTACACGCAGGCTCGGACGCTCCGCGCCTGCCTGGCGGCCCTCGATGCATCCCCCGCACCCCACGGCATTGTGCTGGATCTTCGCTTTGACCGCGTGCCCCGCGAGGACCTCACTGGCGACGCCGGAGACATCGCGGCAGCCATGTTTGGCGGCGAGATGGACGCGGCGTGGCGCTACGTCATCGACAACCAGGGTTTCCTCCTGCTTCGAGAGATCCGCGACGCGGGACACGAGCAGCCGGCGCTGATCATCTCCGACCTCCCCGAGCGACGTCGCAGAAACCTGGGACGCCTCTACGGCAACGTGGCGGTCGTCCCGAGCTTTGACCGGACCGCGATTGAAGCCGCGCTGCAGGGGTTGCTCAGCTGATGTTTTGGGCGGGGCTGCTGGCGCTGGCTTTCCTTGCGGCGGGTGTCGTCGTGGCGCTGTGGCGCCGCGGGTACACCATCCAGGAGCTGGTGCGCCGTCCGCCGGAACAGGTGAACCTGCCCGAAGTCGTCAACATCCTCAGCTACCTCCACCACGAGCTGATCAAACATCGAATGCCCCTGGTCCGGACCGTGGCGGACTCGCCGCTTGAGGACGTGGAAGACCGGGACCTCGCCATGCTGCGCGAGGCCGTGACCGGGACCAGCGGGCGACCGTCTCTCGTGGGTGAGCTGGAGGGCTACCTCGGCGGGTTGCGGCGCGCCGCAGGCGGCGTCACGCTCAACTATTGGCGCGACCCCCTGGTCCGCCGCGCTCGGGGTGCATGTCGCGAGATCCAGCGCGTCGCTGACGGCCTCGGCGAGGGTGAACGGCCCACCGCGGCGCAGCACCGGAGGCTGCGTCGCGCCGACGATACCCTGGACGATTGGTTCCGCCCGCGACTTGTCGCTCTGCGCAGCAGTGTCCTCAGCCTCGAAGTGACGCGCGAGCGGTTTGAGGAGCCAGTCGCCCGCGTTGTGCGGGAGCTGGGGCTGCCGGACGCCCACGTGACCTTGCCGGATCTCGGCGCTCCCGTGCTCGTCCGCATGCTGCTGCCGGACTTCAACCTGGTCGTCCGGAACCTCGTCCGCAACGGCCTCCAGCGCTCGGTGGCGGCAACCGGAACGGCCCGCGTCGCCCTGGATGTGACCACGCGCGTGGAGCTGACCGGCGACGAATCTGTCCTCATCTCTGTCCACGACACCGACGAGACCATGCTCACCCGGGAGGCCCTGTACGGCGGTGTCCTGGGCCGCGGTCTGAACATCGTGACCACCACGCTGCGCCGCTACGACGGCGCGCTTCGGTGCGTCGAGTCCCGCCGCGAAGGCTTTGCCAAACGCATGGAGGTGCGCCTCTTCGTGGCCGAGCCGGACACGGAGGGATTGGAACTCTTGAGCCGCTCGGGCCGCGGCGGATGGGGCATTCCCGCAGCGGCCCTTACGCTTCTGGTTTGCACAGCCGCCGTCTGCGTCGCGGGCTGGTCCGGGGTAATCCCCGATCCACTCGTCACCCTTGGCGTCATCGACACCCGACCGCCCCAACCGGATCCGTTCCTGATCCAGACCGCGCGGCAGAAGGCGAGCCTCGATGTGCTCCTCGGCGTGGAGGCCGCCAGCAACGATGCGACGCGGGAAGCGTTCGCGCGCAGGCCCGACCTGGCGCGTGGTCGCGTCCCCGGCCCCGAGTCCATCCAGGTAGACCCGGGCCGATGTGCTCCGCCACAGCGGATCATCAGCGAGCGCCGCGTGGAAGTGGAGTGTCATCTATTGCGCGCGGACCATCGCCTGGGCCGTCCCGTGCTCAGCTTCCGGGTCGACGCAGACTACGATCCATCCGGACTTGAACACGTCGTGCGCGAGCTCGTGATCGACGGCGACACGACGCGCACGCTGGAGCCCCGTGACTCGTGCATCGCAGTCACGCCCGTCGCCGCCGGGGCCGACATCGACGACGCGACTCTCGCGCTGGCTGGGGACGAATTGGCCAAGCGGGCGCCGCATGGCCGCCTGATCGTGAACTAC
>CALBXO010000318.1 GCA_937890335.1 uncultured Pseudomonadota bacterium
GCCCCAGCCCAGCGCTCGACGCAGCCCGCAGGCAACGCTCTGCGTCCGCGGTGTCCACAACCTTCCGTCCGGCCATCGCAACCTCCTTGGTGAGTCGCACCAAGGATCGCGAACAGCGGCTACGACGTCACCCGGCCTTCGCTGATGGGTCACCCGCCGGGCATCGTGACCGTCGACGTGGTCACCGTCCCGCCGGGCGCCGTTGTGCGCGAGGGCGACATCGAGCATGGCGTCACGCCCGTGACTCTCAGCCTGGCGGCCACTACGCGCGAGCCGGTGCGCCTCCAGATCACGCAGGAGGGCTACCTGCCCCTGCTCGCCGAGGTCCGCCCGACGGACGGTCCCCGCGTCGAGTTCGAATTGACAGCGACTGGCAGCGCGGACGCCGGAGTGGCCGAGGTAGATCCCGACGCAGCCGACCCTGACGCGCAGGGCGACGAGGTCGTGGCGGCGCCAGAGACGCCCGCCGCACAGGAACCTGACGCCGGAGACAAACCGGTGAAGACCGCGGCGCGATCCGCCGCAGCCAAACCGCGCCGCGACGCCGCGACGAAACAACCGGAACCTCGCGAACCCAAGCGGGCGCGCGAGGAGTTCGTCTTTGGCGCCGGGGATTCGGGCGCAGTTCGCATGGTGGAGACCGGCTCCAAACCCAAGACGACCACGTCCAGGAAGACCCGCAGCAAACTACGGATGGCCCAATGAGAGGCGGCGCAGAGACTCGGACCCGCGATCGCGCAACACGGCTGTTGGTCTTGGGCGCGACGCTCCTGGCGCTCACGTCCATCGCGCAGTCCGCGTCCGCGCAGGACCGCGTCAGCCCCACTCCGCGGCAGATCGAGTTGAACAACCTCGGGCTCGACGCCCAGGAGGCCGGTAACCACGCGCTGGCCGCCGAGAAGTTCCGGGAGGCGCTGGACGAGGGCGAGCTCAACCTCATCTACCTCAACCTGGGTCGGGCGCTGCAAAAGTCGGGCGACTGCCTTGGCGCGGATGACGCCTACCGAGACGCGCTGTCAGCCCCGAAGATCGACGAGCCGTCGCCAGCCGTGGTCGAACGCACCATTCAGGACTTCCGAACCGAGATGAACCGGGAGTGCCCCGGTGCTGTCCTGGTGACGTGCGAACGCGACACGGTGGAGCTCAAGATCGCTGGGCGCCTGTGGGAGTGCAACCGGCCGTTGTCGGTGGCGCCCGGCGTCGTTGCCGTCGTGGCCCGCAAAGGCGAGCAGCTGGAGTCCCGCAGCCTGCGGGTCGTGTCGTTGGAGGGCTCGACGCTCGACATCGCTTTTGACGGCGACGAGGTGCCAGCCGGCGCTGGGGAGGTTCCGGGCGCTGTCGCCGGAGCCACCAACGATCGCCGGGCGGCCGCAATTGGGCTCTTTGGCGCCGGGGGCGCGCTCATGTTCACCGGTGTCGTCTTCACCACGCTCACATTCCAGGCCAATAACGACATCGTCGACCTGGCGGCGAAAGCTGGCGATGACGGGGTCGATTCCATCCAAGCCACAGACGCAGTGGGTCGGTCGCGCAATTATGAGCTGGGACAGTTCATGGCGTACGGAACCGGCCTGACTCTGTTGGCCACCGCGTTCGCGCTCTACTATTGGGAAGACATCGAGAGGACGATGTTTGGCGACGCCCGCGTAGGCGCGGCCATCGTGCCCGACGGCGCCCACGTCACAATCGGGGTGGACTTTTGAAAGCCGCACTGGCCCTGTCGGTCCTCCTGCTTCTCGGCACGGCGTCGTGCGTCTCGGAGACCGGCCCCCTCGACAAGCTGCGCTGCACAGAGCAATCGGACTGCGCCGAGGGACAGGTCTGCTACCTCGGCTTCTGTGATCCGGACACCGACGCAGACGCTGGAGACGGCGACGTTTCCGCCGGCGACGCCACAGAGTAGACTGGCGGGCAATGCGCCCTCCCCTCCCCATCAAAGATCTGCCCCTGGGCCCGTTTCGGCTCGACGGACTGCTGGGCTCCGGCGGCATGGGCAATGTCTACAGTGCCACCCATGGCCACTCGGGGCTGGAGGTCGCGGTCAAGGTGCTGCGCGCGCACGCCGACGGCGGCGACGACGCCAGCCGAGCGCTGTTCAGGAACGAGATCGAGAACCACGCCCGCCTGCAGCATCCGAGCGTGGTCATGGTGCTGGACATTGGCTACGTCCCGCCGGAGGTGGCCGCGAAGGCCCCAGCGTTCCTCTCGCCCGGTGCGCCGTTCATCGCGATGGAGAAAGCCGACGGGGGCTCCCTCTACGATGTGATGACCTCGCTGGATTGGACCCAGATCAAGCAACTCCTGCTCAGCCTGCTGGACGCCCTCGCGCACGCCCACGCGCGCGGCGTGATCCACCGGGATCTGAAGCCTGGAAACATACTCCTGTGCACCGAGGCGAGCCCCAGACCAGGGCTCAAACTCACAGACTTTGGTATCGCCCACGCCATCGCCAGCGCAGGTGGCGAGGGGACGCGGGAGGCTGCTCTCGGGACGCCGCAATACATGTCGCCAGAGCAGTTTGAGGGCCGGTGGCGCGACTACGGCCCGTGGACGGACCTCTACGCGCTGGGCGTCGTGGCGTGGGAGCTCATCTGCCACACCCGGCCCATTCACGGGACCACGGACCCCGACGGAATCGAGACGGCCCTGTCGCTGGCGTACGCCCACATCGGGAACCCACTGCCCCCTCTGACGCCGCGCATGCGGACGCCTCCGGGCCTCGAGAGTTGGCTGGGCCGGCTGCTCGCGAAGTCCACGGCGGACCGGTTCCGGTGGGCGGCGGACGCGGCGTGGGCCCTCGATCAACTGGGAGACCCCGCGCCGCCGCGCCGCCACACAGGCGAGCGCCCGCAGTTGCTGACCTTCTCTCACCAGGAGAACTCGGGTTGGACGCAGCCCGGGCTGCTCGCGTCCCAGCACACGCTCGACCCATGGGCCGATGCCGTCGAGTCTCGCGCCGTCCAATTGCACCCGCCATTTCCGGCAGACTGGCAGCGCGGCGACGGGGAGCCGCCATGGCAGCTGCTGGACGCCGGACTGAATCTGTACGGATTGCGACCCGTTCGGTTTGTCGGCCGGGCCGAGGAGCGCGAGACGATCTGGGAGGCGATCCGATTCGTGCGGGAGGAGGGGCGAGCCCGTGCGCTGCTGGTTCGCGGGCCCGCCGGCATCGGAAAAACCCGGCTTGTGGACTGGATGGCTGCCCGCGCACATGAGGTGGGCGCTGCCACGGTTCTCCGGGCGACACATGGCCCCACAGCCGGCGGGGACGGCCTGCGGGGGATGGTGGCACGCCTGCTGCGCTGCCTGGGCCTGGGGCGACCGCAGGTCCGCGAGCGCGTGGAGGCGCGTCTGCGAAGTCTGGGCGTGACCGACCCCTACGAGTGGCGCGCTCTCACCGAGCTGCTCTCTCCCTCCGGCGAGGGTAGCCAGAATCTGGCTGGGGGCATGACCGTCTCCAGCGCGCAGCAGCGCTACGCCGTGATCGGACGGCTGCTCGTGGCGCTCGGGCGGGAGCGACCGGTGGTGATGGTGCTGGACGACGTGCACTGGGGACTGGACGCGATCAACTTCGCCGCTTGGATGATGAGCGCCCAGGCCTTCTTCCCCACCCGCTGCCTGTTCCTGCTCGCCAGCCAGGATGGCCTCCCCGAGGACATCCCGGAGGTGGCGGCGCTGCGTGGGCTGCTCGCCCGGGACGGCGCTGGATCCATGGGACTGGGGCCGCTCGAGGGCGTCGAGCGCTCCGAGTTGGTCGGCGAACTCCTGCACCTGGAGGGCGAGCTTGCGCAGGCCGTAGAGGCGCGCACCGCCGGCCACCCGCTGTTTGCCGTCCAATTGGTCGGCGATTGGGTGCAGCGGGGACTGCTCACACCGGGAAGCGGCGGATTTGAGTTGAGCCTGGGCCGCCCCGACCTGCCGGCCGACATCTACGAGATGTGGACGAGCGCCATGACGCGCCTGGTCGGTGAGGATCCGCGGACGCAGGTTTCGTTGGAGATTGCCGCGGTACTCGGCGTCGAAGTGCTGGACGCCGAGTGGCTGTTTGCCTGCGACGAGGCGGGCGTTCCCACCGCCGACAACGCCCTGGGGCGCCTTGCGGAACGAGGCCTGGCCGCGCGAACGGACGCGGGTTGGACGTTCCTCACGGCGATGTCGCGCGATTGGCTCATCCGCGAGGCGCAGAACGCCGGCCGCCTGGCCGGGCACCACAGGATCTGCGCGTCCATGCTCCGCCATCTCTACGCCCATGCCCCGGAGGGCGTCGCCGAGCGGATCGCGGACCACGCGCTCGGCGCGGGCGAAGGGGGGATCGCTGTGGCGCCGCTGATGCGGGCGGCGATCTGGCGCGCGGAGCGCTCCGAGTACGCCAACGCCATGCGCCTTCTGGACCGCCGCGAGGCTGTGCTTCTCGACCTCGGACGCGATGAGGACGACGAGGAGATCTGCCGGGGGCGCGTACTCCGGGCTACGATTCAGATCGAAGATGGGAACGTGGTGGAAGCGCGCCGGACGGCGCAGGTGGCCGTCTCGCACGCACGGGATCACGACGACGCGCTGCTGTGCCGCGCTCTGATGGCGCTGGGGCGCGCTACCTTCCGCGCGGGCGACCACGCCGATGCGGCGTCGCTCTACCAGGAAGCCATGGAGCTTGCGGAGGCACTCGGTGACGACCCGGCGGTGGCCGAGTGCCTGCGGCATTGTGGCCACGTGGCCCACCTGCGACGCGACAGCGACGCCGAGGAGGCCTACTACGAAGAAGCCTTGGCGATCTCGACGGAGATCGACGACGCGCTTGGCATGGGCCAATGCCTCAGGTCACTCGGGGCCCTCTACCGGCAGCGCGGGCAGATGCCCAAGGCGCGCACCTTGTACGAGGAGGCCGCGATTCAGCTGGACGCCGCCGGCAACCGCATTGAACTCGCCCGCCTCCACAACGGCCTGGGGGAGATCTACCGGTTTGAGGGTGACCTGGATTCTGCCGAGACCAGCTACCGCCTCGCGCTGCGCCTCCACGAGGAGTGTGGGAGCGCCGAGTCGGTGGTCGCACGGCTGAACCTGGGGTTGGTTCAGCTCGGTCGCGGGGCGTACGTGGAGTCGCGTACTGTGCTCGATTCCGGACTGGCCACGCTGCGACAACTCGGCCTGGCCACGCTGCAACCCTACGTGCACGCCGGCCTGCTGGCGTGCTGCGCGGCCGCCGGAGACCCGGACGCCTGGGACGAGCATCTCACGGGCGCCGACACAGAGGTCTGCGACACGGACATCGCGTCCTGCGCGGAGCTGGCCGGCGACCTGCTCGCAGAAGCCGATCCGGTCCGGGCCCGGCGCGCCTACGAGCTCGCGATGGCCCAGTGGCGCGCCATCAACCGCAGCGACCGCGCCCTCGGCGTGGAGCGTACCCTCGCGTCTTTGCCGTAGTCCGGGCGCCGCACCGCGACAGGCAGTGGCGCGCATTGACGCGCGCCGGTACAGGCTGCGACAACTCGTAGTTGATGCGCTTTGCGATCCTGACAGTCCTGCTCCTGACCCCTGCCGTTGCAGCCGCGCAGAGCGGCGGTTCGGCCACACCAGACGTGGTGGAAGAGGTCGATACGTCGTTGCTGCCTCGTGCCGTCGTCAACAAGACCGACGGGCTGCGGTTCGCGTGGCCCTTCCTGTCGGTCGCGGTGTCCCCCACCGACCCCAAGGTCATGTACGTCGGCAGCCGCGAGGGATACATCTTTGCCAGCAAAGACGGCGGGACGAGCTGGAACGAACAGCGGGTTCGCGTGGAGCGTGGGAAGTTCGTCGGCGCCATCCGACCCACAGGGGTTGGCCTCTACCGCGGCGTGGACTGGCAGGGCATCCCGCGCGAGAACGCGGCGAGCGACGTATTCACCTTTGACGCCCGCGGCATCGTCTCGTCTGTCGGGCTCGACTACCAGATGGGGAACTCGCTCAACGACTTTGTGCCCTACGCCCGCAACCTCAACGGCACCAGCTTCGAGAGAGGATTCTTCGACCGGGGCTTTCGCCGGCGCGGCTTCATCAGCCTGTTCAGTGGCGGCGGGGGCGGCGGGGACTCTCGCCTTGGCGTCGGCCTGCGCGCGGGGTCCAAATACCTGACGCTCGCGCTACGCAAGAAGCGCGGATGGGCGATCGGCATCAACATCAAGCAGACGCTGACTCTCAAGGCGGGCGCGCCGACGGCGGTCTTCTGGCTCTCCATCAACCCCGACGATCCGGACGATGTGTTCGCGGCAACCCGCGACGGCCTGCTGCGCACGACGGACGGCGGCGACTCCTGGCCCACGGTGCTCACGGGAGCCACGGCGCAGGAGCGGACCATGAGTCACGTCCTGCGCAACCCGCACAACCCGGACAACGTCTGGGTGTCGACCAACTCGGGCATGTTCATCTCCCAGGACGGCGGCGACACCTTCTCCCGGATCATCGACGCGCGGCTGGCCCAATACACCTGCCTCTGGACCACCATCCACCCCAAGGACCCCAACCGGATCTACGTCGGCACGACCTCGGGGATGTTCTACTCACCGGACGGCGGCAAGAACTTCAACTGGGTCTGGGTCCAACCCTGGCCCGCCCAGAACCGGGTGCGGCGCATCGCCGTGGATCCGGAGGACGCCGACCGGGTGCTCATCGGCACCGACGACGGCCTGTTCGTCAGCGACAACGTCGCGGCGGAGAAATGGGATCGGGGCGGGGGGCTCCAGTTCACGGGGCTTCCCATGCGCGCGGTCGCGTCGTCGGGCAGGCCGGGCCACTTCATCGCGGGCGACAACCGGGACCTCTGGGAGAGCTTCGACGGCGGCAAGACCTGGCAGGTCGTATACTTTGGCGCTCTGCGATGGGACGTGCGGCTGGCCTTCTTTGCCCCGGAGTCCCAGGACGACATCTGGCTGCTGACCAGCGCGGAAGTCCTCCGGCTCGAGCGGCGCGAGCCCGACACCATCGGGACCGGCTCCCTGCAATCATTCAAGGACCTCATCGCCAGCGAGCCCACCGTCAGCCAGGCCATCCATGCCGCGCGCAAACGGGGTGGGGTCTACCGGGGCGATCTGTCTGCGTACCGCCGCGACCGTGCGCGCTACCGGGGCCTGGCCCCCAGACTGCACGCCGGCATCTTCTACCGCGACTTTGATACCCGGGGGTCGCGCGATGTGCTCCAGCGCAACGACGACCGCATTGAGCCGCTGCCGTTCGCGTTCAGCCGGCAGACCCAGCCCGGTCTTCAGTGGCACGCGTTTCTCAACTGGAACCTCAGCGACATCGTCTTCTCCGGAGACGAGGCGCCCTTTGGGCGCGTTTTTGGGGTGACCAACTTCGCGGACGCCAAGCTGCGCGACATCGTGTCCAATCTCTACACCGAGCGCCGCCGCACCCAGCTGGCGATGCTCATCGACCTCGACGCCGACACCCGTACCCGTCTGATGCGCGCCCTCTCCATGGAGGAGCTCACCGCGCATCTCAACTACCTCACCGGGGACCTCTTCCCGCCGTTCAAAGCCCTTGGAGGCAGACGATGATCCGCACAACCGCCCTGCTCGCGGTGGCCGTCGCGACGCTGTTCGCGACCGCCGCCGGCGCCCAGGATTTCAACGATCCACGCATCCAGCGAGAGCTGGCCGCGCTGGACGAAGAGCCGACCATTCAGGAGGCGCAGGCCGCCGCGCTCAAGTTCTTCAACATCGACGCGGACACGGTCAGCTCGATGCGCACGCGGGCGAGCGTCAAGGCTCTGGTGCCCTCGGTGGGGGCGCGCATCCGCGGCAACCAGAGCACGGTGAACCTGGACCGCACCGACCTCCAGATTGACCGGGACGCCCCCACGGTCCTGGACGACGGCACGGGGACGGTCCTGGAGTACGAGGTCAGCGCGCTCTGGGACTTCTCCAAGCTCGTGTTCAACTCCGAAGTTCTCGACGTCTCGTCCCTCGTCGTTCTTCAGGAGGCGATCCTCAAGGAGATCACGCGCATCTACTACACGCGCCGCCGGCTGCAGGTAGACCTCATCCTCACGCCGCCCTCCGATCCGGCCACCAAGCTGTCCAAACAGCTGCGAATCGAGGAGCTGACCGCGACCCTCGACGCGATGACCGGCAACCTGTTCTCCAACGCCACCAAGCGCCCGGTCGAGTAGGTCAAACGGGGCGTGGGCCCCGCCCCCGCCGGGGCTCTGTGCTGGTATGGTGCTTGCGTGTATAGTGGCGTGAGGACGGCTTCCCCCCTCGACGATGAGCAGCATGACCCGAGCGCACCACAACACGGATGCCCATAGGCACGGGATCGTCGCCTCCAACGCGGGCGACGGCCGGGTGTGCCAGGTCTGTCACACTGGCTACTCCATCTTCCGGACTTTGGTCGCCATCGTGTTGGTGATTGGGTTGGGCGCATGCGCCGACCCCGCGCCGGAAGACACCGGCGGCTGCAACTGCACAGCCAGCGAAATCTGCTTTGGCGGCGCCTGCCAAGCGCGCTGCACCGAGGACAGCTGCCCGACCGGTCAGTCCTGCCAGCGGGGGATCTGCCAGGACGAGCTGCCCTGCGAGGTCGACGACGACTGCATCGACTTTGAGACGGGAACCCGCGGACGCTGTATCGAGGGCGGCTGCTACTCCCTGGAATGCGACGACGGCGAATCGCGGGCCTGTGAGACGGCCTGCGGACGCGGCACCGAGTTCTGCCGGGACGGCGTCTGGCGAGGCTGCGACGCACCCCCGCCCCGCTCGGAAGTCTGCGGCGACAGCACGGACAACGATTGCGACGGAGACACGGACGAGGGCTGCGGCGGCTGCACATCCGGCGACGAGCGACCGTGCGAGACCGAGTGCGGGACCGGCTCCGAGCGCTGCGTAGGTGGCAATTGGCGTGGCTGTTCCGCGGCGCGGCCCCTCCAGTTCGAGATCTGCGGCGACGGAGTAGACAACGACTGCAACGGCAACATCGACGATGGCTGCGACGGCTGCGAGAACGGCGAGCAGCGCGAGTGCCGCACCGAGTGCGGGGCTGGCACGGAGCGCTGTGTCGCAGAGTCCTTCACGGGCTGCGACGCACCCGTCCCGACCGACGAAGTCTGCGACGGAGAGGACAACGACTGCGACGGAAGCATCGACGAGGAGATCACGCGCGACTGCTCCAACAGCTGCGGCCGTGGCACGGAGACCTGCGACGACGGCGATTGGGAGGGCTGCACGGCCCGCACCGACTGCGCCTGCACCCAAGGCGAGAGCGACGAGCAAATCTGCGGGCAGTGCGGCGTGCGCAGACGCGAATGTGCAGACCGCGCCTGGGGCCCCTACGGCGAATGCGAAGAGGGTGGCAACTGCCTCCCGGGCGAGATCGAGGAGCGCCGCTGCGGAAACTGCGGCACCGATCGCCGCATCTGCACGGCCGAATGCCAATGGGGCGACTGGCAGGGATGCCTCGGCGAGGGTACCTGCGAGGCAGGCATCTCCGAGACCAGCGCCTGCGGCGACTGCAGCGGGCAGCACAGCCGGAACTGCGCCGACAATTGCGAGTGGGAAGAGTACGGCGAGTGCAAGGTCCCCGAGGACGCCGAGTGCAGCCCCGGCCAGGAAGAGACCCGCGATCTCGGCCAATGCGGAGTGGAAGTGCGCACTTGCGAGGAGTCCTGTGGATGGGGTTCGTGGCAGACCCAGACACCGCGAGGCCAGTGTGAGCCCGGCGACGACGACGCGCGCGCCTGCGGCAATTGCTCGGCTGAGATTCGAACCTGCCGCAACGATTGCACCTGGGGCGACTACGGCGTCTGCACCGGCGGCGGGGCGTGCGTTCCCGGCGACAACGACGTACAGGACTGCGGTGACTGTGGGACCCGCACCCGACGCTGCAACAACGACTGCATCTGGGACGGCTTTGGCGCCTGCCGCGACGAGGGCGAGTGCTCACCGGGAGACTCGGACGAGCGAAGCTGCGGCACCAGCAACGTGGGCGAGTGCCAGCTCGGGAGCCAGTTCCGAACCTGCGACAACACATGCGGCTGGAGTGGGTTCAGCGCCTGCCGCGGCAACGTCGAGCCCTCCTTCGACAGCTGCGGCAACGGACAGGACGAGGACTGCGACGGCGAGGACGCCGGCAACCCTGATCAGTATGAGCCCAACAACTCGTGCGGCGCAGCCACCTACCTCGGGACCGATCCAGACACGACGATCTCCGCCAACATCGACACCGCAGCCGACCGCGACGACTACTTCTACTTTGACGCGGAAGACTCCGCGAGCCCCTTCCGCGAGTTCATCACACTGGCGCTCACGGGCGTCCCGGGCGACGCGGACTACGATCTCTACCTCTACGAAGGCATCTCAAATTGCCAGAGTAGTGATCCCCTGGCCGTCTCCGCAGAAGGGGCTGGCGAAGACGAGAGCATCTCCTGGGGCGAGCGATTCAACTTTGATGACGGCGGGCGTTTTTACGTCCGCGTGCGACGGTTCTTTGGTAACGCGTGCTTCGAACCGTATTCTCTTCGCGTGGATGGATTGGATTAAGGAGTGACGATGAACATTCAACGGACAATGACCGCAGTGGCGTGCCTGGCGCTCGCGCTGGGATTGACGGCCTGCGCAGGGC
>CALBXO010000319.1 GCA_937890335.1 uncultured Pseudomonadota bacterium
TCGTGTCCTTCCAGGAGGAGGTGACTTCAGGGATCGTCCAGGTCTCCTACGTCAACGTTCGCCCACAAGGCTCTGAGAGCGGTCCCGCGCCGGGCGTAGACCGCCGCAAAGCGCACGCATCCGTCGTGGAGATCGAACAGGCTTACGGGCTGCTGGACCTCAAGGCGGGTTGTGGCCCCGGCCAGGTTTCGTCGGCGTTCATGCGTGCGGTCGGTCGCGGAGTGTCCGTGGAGCAGCGCGCAAAGCTGGCGTCTGCACTGGACACAGTGATGTCCGCGGAGAAGGAGGCGGCCAAGGCCCGCGCCTCGGCGGAGACGCGGCGCAGCGTCGGCGCCGCGCCGCCGCCTCCCAACACCGGAGCCCTGGCCACAGCGAGCATCGCGCGGTCCAGCTTCAACCGTGGTCAGGCCTCGCTCCAGCATGGAGACGCCGCCAAGGCGGTGCAGTACTTTGGTCAGGCGGTTGAGTTCGAGCCCGAGTGTGTCGAGTACCGGGCGAGCTATTACCTCGCGGCGGTCCGCGCCGACTCGCGGCGGGCAATGTCGACGCTCGTGCGCGTCGATGAGTGGCTTGAGCAGCTGCACAAAGAGGGCACCAGCTGCCGGAGCGAGCGTTCGCAAGTCCATCTGCTTGCGGGGCGGATTCACCAGGTCCTGGGCCAGAACCCGGAAGCCCAGGAGCACTTCCTTAACGCCGTGGCGGCCGACCGCAAGAACCACCAAGCCGCCAACGAATTGCGCCGCGCCAAGTTGATTCACACACCGTCGGCGCGGGTGAAACGGGCTCTCAACCGGAAGGTGTTCTGATCCGGTTCGGTTCTCCGGGCCAGCTTGGGGTCCTGCGGGGCTGGCCCATCAGTCCGGGGTCATCGTGCGCAGCACATCGACGTAGCTGACGATGCCGACCAGGAGCTGGTCGGGCCCGCGGGTGACCGGAATGGCGCCGACGCGCTCCTCAATCATGGTGTGCACGAGGTCGTCGAGCTCGGCCTGCTCGTCCACACAGACTACCGCCCCGTTCATCAGCGCGGAGACGGGCTGTGCCAGCCGCGCTGTGAACTCTTCCCAATCGCCACTCTGTGCCCACGCCGTAGCCTGGAAGGGGCGCAGGTCCCGGTCGCTGACGATGCCCACGAGGGAACCATTCTCGACGATGGGCAGGTGGCGAAAGTCATTCTCCATCAGCATGTCGAGGACGGAGCTGATGGGGGTGCTCGGGGTGACGTGGACTGGGTCGCTGGTCATCAATTCATTGACGCGCATGAGGGCTCCTTGGGGTTCGACCGACGCGCAGGGTTTACGCACAGCGCGTGCCAGTCTCAGCGTCCGTGGAGGCCAGACGCGGAGGCTCGTGCATCGAGTGGGACGTCGTCTGTGTCGACGTCAAATGGGCAGCGGCGCGCTGCGGTCACTGGGTCCGCGGCGGCATGTTCTGCGTCCCACCGCTGCCGCCAGCATTTCTTTCGCGCAGCTAGACCCGCGCCACCCGAAGCGCGCCGGGGTTCAGGCCCGCGCCGGCGGTATGGAGTACGTCACGGTGGCCTGGGCGACGGGGTCCGGCTGCCCCTCACAGTGAATCAGCGTATCCCCGACCGCGAGCCGCTTCCCGAGCTTGAGCAGCCGGCAGGTACAGACGATGCGTGATGCTTGCGGGCGACGAAGAAAGTTCATGTTCAGGCTCGTCGTGACCGCCAGCGCTTCGGGGCCGACGCGCGAGAGGACGGCCAGGTACATCGCCGTGTCGGCCAGCGTCATCAGAGTGGGCCCGGAGATGGTGCCGCCCGGGCGCAGGTGGCCCGCATTGATGGGTAGCGAGACCTGGACCCCGTCGGCATCCGCCCGATCGATGACGAACCCGAACTCGCGCGCGGCGGGGAAGACGCGGTCGATGAATTGCTCGAGGGACGGGGCGTCCATCAGGACCTTCATGATCAATCCTTCTTCTTGAACAGGTCGATTTTGGGGCCCGGCGATTTTGCCGCCTTCGGCTGCGCATTGCCGCTGTCCTTCACCGGCTTCTTCGCCTTTGCCATCGTCGCCGCGGGGGGGCTCGCCTTGCGGGGTTTGCGCCGCTTGCTCTCACGTGGTCGCGCCCGTGTTGGCTCGGGCGCGACGGCCTCAACGAGCGCAGGTTCTGCCGGGACCTCGACGTCGTTTGGGTCGGATGTTGCGTCCAGTGATGTCGCCACGGGTGGGGCTGCCACGGGCCCTTGAACCCCTGGATCGGCGGCCCCGCGGGGCCTCACCCACGGATCGACCGGCGCGATGGGAACCTCAGCGCCCCCGATTCGCGCCGGTGGCGCGGGCAGCGCGGGCTCGGGTTGGGCGCGCGAGTCCGGCGTCCACTGTACGATGCCAAGCGCGGCGACGGCGATGAACAGAGTCGTCAGCACCGCGCCGCCCGCCAGGCCGACCACCCACGCCGCAGACCGGGGGCGGGCGGGTCGGACCGCTGGGGCGGTCGCCGTGGCCTCCGCGTGCCGGATCGAGGTTGCCGTGTGCAGGACATCTTCCGTGAGTTCCGACGGAGCGGTGCGGGTGATGACGGTCGCCACGGAGGGCACGTGCACGACGGTGGCGACTCGCTCGGTGTCGGGCAGGGCGTCGAGAAACGCGCGGGCGTCGGGGTACCGGTCCGCGACCTCTTTCTCGAGTGCGCGCCGAACCATGCCCCCGATCTCGTGCTCGGCCAACGCGCGCGGCAGCGCTGGCAGCGGGCTCGACACGTGTTTGATGGACACCTCCAGGGGGGACCGACCCGAGTACGGCAGGCGCCCAGCGAGCATGCGGTAGGCCACACAGCCGACGGAGTACACGTCGGCGGCCGGCGTGAGCTCGTCGCGGCCCATGGCCTGCTCCGGGGCCATGAACGCGACCGTGCCCGGCGCGGTCCCAGCCGAGGTCAGTCCCTCGCTCGCGCTGCCCTTTGGCTTGGCGACCCCAAAGTCCAGGACCTTGACCCGCGTCTGTGCGCCGGCCAGCAGAAAGATGTTTCCGGGCTTGATGTCCCGGTGGATGATGCCCTGCTCGTGCGCCTCGGCCAGGGACAACAGCGTCTGCCGCAGAATCTCTACAGCCTCCAACGAGTCGATGGACAGGCCCCCCACCAGGCGCTCTCCGAGGGTCTCGCCCTCCAGCAGCTCGCAGACCAGGAAAGGGACGTTGATGGCGTCGGCCTCATGGGTGCCGTGGTGGTAGACCCGCACAGTGTGGGGACTGCGCAACTGGCTGACCAGCTCGGCTTCACGGAGCATCCGGCCTCGCAGCACCGCATTGTCGAGAGCCTTGTGCCGCAGCATCTTGACGGCTACGCGGGTTCCCACGGCCAGCCCCGCCGTCTCGGCCTCGACGACCGCGCTGTAGACGACGCCATGTCCGCCACGCCCGAGGAGCGCCTCGAGGCGAAAGGCGTCTCCGACGACCTCTCCTATGCCGGGCATCCCCATCAGGTACCGCCCCTCAACGCAGCACGAGCAGGACGACGATGAGGATGACGATCACCACAAACAAGCCAAGCCCAGCGGCGATCATGCCCACGACGATGCCCAGCACAAGGTTGGTGTTTGCCGGCTCCCGCTCCGTCTCGGGCGGTGCGATCTGCGGCGACGGCGCGGCGCCGTGGAC
>CALBXO010000320.1 GCA_937890335.1 uncultured Pseudomonadota bacterium
TGGTGTCGTCGACCGACGTATTGGTGAATCGCACCGTAGCGCTGGCCAGGACGGCACGCTGATCGAGCTCCCGTGCGTCCGCGCACGGTGTCGAGAGGCTCCCACGTGCGCGCCCGGTCTCCGGGCCTTGGACGCTGCCCTGCGATCTTGCCGGATTCTCCCCTCGTACCAGCGCGCCTGCGGTGTCGTAGCCACACAGTGCTGCCGGGCGCCCCACCCCACCGTGCCATTCTGTCCCAGGTCTCCAGCCCTACCCACCCCCAGATCGATCCCGCAGGCCCGTCAGGAGGGCATCGGGTGGGCCTCCAGGCGTTGCGCGGCCGGCCTGGGTTGTCGCCCGCGGCACGGCGCTTGCTGAACCAGGTTCAAAACGTGAGGCAAGATGAAACCCCTGACATTCCTCCTTCTTCTGTTCGCCCTGCCCGCCTGCGGGGACGCCCCGTCTGAGTCCGTCGGTGCCTCTGGACGCATCGGCCAAGCGTGCGCCTCCAGCGCGGACTGCCAGTCCGACCTGAGCTGCCTGGCGCAGAGTACCGGCAATGTGTGCGTGGAGACCTGCGTCACGGACGCACAGTGCACCGTCGGAGCCTGCCGGCCCGTCCAGGGCGGCGGAGACGGGTGGTGTGACTTCACGACGGGACCGGAACAGCCCGATCTGGACCCCTCCCCGGGCAACAACGGTCGGGTAGATCCCGACCCAGACCCCGAACCTGGCAACAACGGCCACAGCGATCCCGATCCCGAACCCGATCCCGATCCCGATCCCGATCCCGATCCCGATCCCGATCCCGAGCCCGATCCCGAGCCCGAGCCGGACCCGAGGGCCACGTACCCCACCGGGCCCTATGGCACCGGCATCGGCGATGTCATGGCGTCCGAGACGCTGGAGCAACGCGATCGACAGCCATTCCCGACCCAGGAGATCTACGCGGACGAGTCCAACAAACTCCTGCTCATCTTTGCCACGGCACAGTGGTGCGGCCGCTGCGTTGCCGACCTGCCCGACCTCAAGCGGTTTCACGCGCAATACGGCGACAGCGGGCTCTACACGATGGTCTCGATCTTTGAGGACAACCGGTACGGTCCCGCGGCGGGCCCGGCCGCCGGCCAATACGAAGACCAGCACGCCCTGCCGTTTGCCACCGTGGCGGACCCGTCCGGCACGCTGCACAAATACTTCTCCACAGTGGCGCTTCCCATGGTCCTGCTGGTGGACGTTGAGACGATGACGATCATCAGCTCCGACGTGGGCTGGTACCCATCTCAGATCGAGGCGGCGATCCAGACACGCCTTTGACGCAGGGCACCCAGCCATGTTGAGAACGGCCCGCAAAACCTGAGCAATCTTTCACATTGAGGACCAGTTCGACCCACGAGCCTCGTCACTGCGGGCTCCATCGCGACAAGTGGGATACGACTTGTCGCCCCGTGCGCCGGTGCGGACCTTCACTCCATCAACATGGAGGACCTCATGACCATCGCATTCCTGCTCCTGGCCTTCGGCGCGACCATCACCGTTCTGTCCGTTGCACCTGGCGATCTCGGCCCCGCACCGCGCCCGGCGCGCGTTCCCGCCTGACCTGAGTTCCCGCGTCCCGACCCAGCGCTACTTCTTCTTCTTCTTCACGCAACAGACGGAGTCGAAGCAGCCCTCCCGGACCTTGCCGCGGTACTCCGTCCACCCGGGCTCGCATCCTTCCATGCATTCGCCGCCGGCGAGCGGGCAGTTCAGTGGAAGGTCGTTCGTCACGGCGAACTCGAGCTTGCCGAGCGACGCACCCTCGGCATCCAGGACCTCGAGCTGCCAGTCGCCGGCGTCGCGCTTGCCCAGCCTTTTGCGCGTCCAGGTTCGCCAACCGGGACTGACACCGACCTTGACCTCGGTCCGGGCCTTCTCCTTGCCGTCTTTGGACCAGACCATCGTGACGGCGGTCTCCGCGTCCGTGTTGCGGACCTCGGCCCAACCGGTGAGCGTACCGGCGGCGAGGCCAAACGAGTCCGCAGTGCCCGTCGGTTGGCGATCGTCCAGCCCCGTGGCCACGGCGAGCGCGACGAGCCCAAAGGTCTCCTCTTCGGCCAGCTCATAGTCCACTCGCCCGTTCTTGGCCTGTGCGGGCTCGCCCGCAGCTCCAGACTCCTCCGGGTCCTCCAGGGTCTTCGGCGGCGTCGCCTCGCCGGCGTCGGCCGCGGCGGCTGAACTTGGCGACTCGGTCGTCGGCACCACCGCCGCGGCTGGCACGCTTTCGGGTTTGTGCGCCTCGTCCGAAGAGGGCGAGCCCGCGTTGGGGCCGGCCGCTGGGGGCGGCGACGGTGTTGTGCCCTCCTCGCGGGGCGCGTCCTTGCCAGCCGTGTCACACCCGCCGAGCGCTACGACGCCAGCGAGCATCAAAATCGCCACTCTCAATACAACCACTCGTCGTCCCCGTCTGAGACCGTCACAATCACAATCGTGTCGGCCCGCGTTTCGTCGTCCATCTGTCCCCACGCCTCTTGCAGGGAGTCCGCGTGCATCTCCCCGTACGCGATGACGTGCAGGATCTGTTTGACCCATCTGTCTTCGTCCGACACGTTCGCGCTGCTGGCCAGAACACCTTGGAGTTTGTCGGCCAATTGCTCCCGCGCGCGCTCCACGGTGAAGGGGTCGTCGCGCGGAAACCCGACCGCCCGCGTGACGCTGACGCCGACCTTGCGCGCGTCAATCTCCACGAGCAGGTCCGTCAGCTTGCCCATCGGGTCCGTGTACACCACCTCGTTCTCCGTCTTCAGCAACACGGCGCCCTCGCACCTGCCGAGCACTTCGTACGAGAACGCCTCTGACAAGCGCGAGCTTCCACCCGCGTTCTCGTCGGTCACGACCTCGCGCCCGCCTTCCGACAGGCGGCAGAAGTCTGCGTCGTCGTAGGGGTCGTCGCCAAAGTCGATGTGATTCAGGAAGAACGCAGGTCCAGGGTCGGCGAGCACCGCGGCGTCCAGCACGCCGCACGCTCCGAGAATCTCGCCGAGCGGCGGGCCGGCGTCGGGCTCCGCGCACATCGGCGGGCCGGCGTCGAGATCTCCGCGAACGTCAGGAGCATCCCCATCGTCCCCGTCGGTGACGACATCGGGCAACTCGGCCATGTCGGGCAGGTCGGGCGCGACATCGCGCGGGTCCGGCACGTCTCCGAGCGCGTCTCGGTCGGCGTCGCGCACGTCCAAGCCGGCGTCCGCGACGTCCCCGACGGCGGCGTCCGACCCCTGCTCCTCACCTGACGCATCGCTGCAGGCCGGCGCCGCCAGCAGAACACCCAGCGCCACCAGCCTCCACACTCGTATCCCCTTCATGCGCACATCCTACCCCGCATGGCCCCAGTTGACAGCAGCGGGCCCGGCCCTACGGTTAAGGGGAACCCGCGAGGTACCTATGTGCTTGATCTGCGTTGATTTTCAGAAAGGAAGGATGAACATGCTCGACGCGCGCCGGGCCATCGGCGAGATGCGGGAAAAGATCGGAGAGGAGCACACGCGCGAGGTGGTCAAGATGCTGGACGAGGCGGACCGCAACGACCGCGACAAGAGCGACGACTGATGACTCCGCCGGACGCCAGGTCCGCGCACTGACCATTCAGCGCGGGACCGTCTTGGTAGACCCGATGATGACGTAGCCGGACGCGGCGAAGAACCCGCCGGGCAGCCGCTCGATCTCGATCTGGCGCGAGAAAACGTCCAGGTCGGCCCCCACGCCCACATAGAGATTGCGAATCAGGCGCAGGTTGTCCCCCAGCCACGACGAGATGGGGTGGATGACCTGCAGGCGCGACCCCACGCCGAGCACAAGATTCGTGTCCGGAGTCCCCGGAATCCGGTCCCCGCTCTCCGTGATGAGCTTGCTGAACTCAAGCTCTGGGCCGCCCTTGAACTCGGCGTCCGCGCGGAAAATAAAGTAGTCATGCGCGTAGGTGTAGACCTCCGCGCCAAACGTGAAGGGCAGGAAAAACGTCTCGAATTTCCGCACACCGGACAGCTCCAAACCCTCGACGTTCAGGCTACCCGGCTTGCTGCGCTCCGACGACTCGCGGTGGAAACCCACCCCAAAGTAAAAGCCGCTCACCCCAAGGGTCAGCGCCAGGGTGTCAAAGCTGCGCCCGTCCAGGTACCCAAGGCCGATCCGGGCGTCCAGCGACGCCAGCGGAGACACCGCCCCAGGTTCGTGCGCGCCCGCACTCACGGGCGCCAAGGTTGCGGCCAACACGAGGGTCCAAAGGACCAGTTTGGTTTTCAAATCTTCCTACAGGTGCACAGGGGCCGCACGTCCTCCCAGACACGTCCCCTTTCCGCGCCCACACCCAAGCCTAGCCATCTCTCGTGCCGGAACAAGCCGCGTGGTATCCCCATGCCATGACGGACCAGAACAGTGACCAGAAGAATGTGCTGGGCGAGCCCCTCGTTCCGTGCTCGTTTCGACCCATGACCGGCTTCTTCCGGGACGGTTGTTGCAGCACGGACGACCGCGACCGCGGAAGCCACACGGTGTGCGTGGAGATGACTGCCGAGTTCCTGGCCTTCTCGGCCGCCCGCGGCAACGACCTGTCCACACCCATCCCACAGTTCGAGTTTCCCGGACTGCAACCCGGCGACCGCTGGTGCCTGTGCGCCGCGCGCTGGCTGGAGGCGTTTGATGCGGGCATGGCACCCCACGTGCTCCTCCAGAGTACCAACGAGCGCGCCCTGGAAGTCTGCGACTACGCAAAGTTGAGCGCGCACGCGCTGGACCTCCACTGAACCCGTCCAGGGCGGCTCCTCCGCGCAGCGAATCGAACCCCCGCAATCGTTGCGGGCCGCGGCGGGTGGTCTGCCGGTGGCCAGGGCGTGCGTCATCCGCATCTCGCGGGTGCGGGAACCGCAGTCACCCAGCGCAGCCAGTCCCTCTACTCTCGACCACGACGAGGTCCATGGCGGTGGCACGCGGGTTGCGATGGTGAGGTATCGGACGCAGCAATCGTCCGATACCGACACCCACGGAGACTCAGAATGGTCCAGAACAACCGCCGCAACCTGACCGTCATCCTCGCCAGCGCCACGCTCGTGCTCGTATCCGGAGCCTGTGGTGCGCCCGAACAGCCCCCGGCCCCGGACACGACAGCCCCCGACGCGCTCACGGCGCTCGATGAAGGCCTGCGCGACATGCAGGACATGCGACCCAACGTCCTGGAGTGCCTGGCCGAGCTCGAGATCTGCCTCACGGACGGCGGCGACGCCCAGGCGTGTCGCGAGGAGCTCGCCGAGCTGTGTCGTCCGCCGCACCCCGGTGGAGACGGCCCCCGAGGAGACCGACCGGACGGCGAAGGACCCGACGGGGACCGCCCCCCACGCGGAGAAGGCCCCGACGGCGACCGCCCGGAGGGTGACCGGCCGCCGCGCGGTGAGGGGCCCGAAGGGGACCGCCCGGAAGGGGACCGACCGCCCCGCGGCGAGCGGCCCGAAGGCGAGCGGCCCGAGGGAGACCGCCCCGAGCGCGGCGAGATGGCCCGCCGCCCCATGCCGAACCTGCGTCCCTGCTTCGAAGGCCTGTTCTCCTGCGTGGAAGGCGGCGAGCTGGGCGCGTGTTTTGAAGAAGCGCGCACTTGCGTAGAGACCCAACTCGACGAGCACCACGACAACCTGTGCGAGCGCGGTCTCGCACACTGCGCGGACGAACAGGCCCCTGCGGACCGCTGTGAGGCGCTTGCCGACCGCTGCGCCGAGGGACTCCCCGAGTAGCCCGGCCCTGGACTTGCAGAGGGCCCTCAGTCCGAGGACAACGGCTCATGTCGCACGAACCCAGCCACACCGAAGCATCGGGTGACCCCATCGCCCGAACGGCCATCCGGCTGAGCCTCGGTGTGGCCGTCCTCATGCTCGTCGGAAAGGTCACCGCAGCGCTGGTGACCGGCTCGGACGCCATCCTCTCCGATGCCGCCGAGTCCGTGGTCCACATCGTGGCGACCGCCGTCGCCGCCCTCAGTCTCTGGTACGCAGCCCAACCGCCCGACCGGCAGCACCCCTACGGACACGGCAAGGTCGCCTACTTCTCCGCCGGCCTCGAGGGCGCCCTCATCTCCGCCGCCGCGGTCTCCATCTTCGTCATCTCCGCGCACTCACTGTGGACGGGACCCGAGGTGCAGGCCCTCGGCGTTGGAATCGCCCTGACGGCCGGCCTCGCGCTTGTAAACCTGGCCCTGGGCACCTACCTGGTGCGCGCCGGTCGCACGCAGAACAGCCTGGTCGTGGCGGCCAACGGAAAGCACGTGCTGACGGACATGTGGACCAGCGCCGGCGTCGTCGTCGGGGTCGTCCTCGTCTGGGCGACCGACATCGTCTGGCTCGACCCATTGGTCGCCGTCGTGGTCGGCGTACAGATCCTCTGGACCGGCGCCCGGCTGATGCGTGAAGCCTGGGACGGGCTGATGGACACAGTCGACCCGGCGGAGACCGAACGCCTGCGCCTGTGTCTGGAGGACGCGGTCGCGCAGGACCTCATCTCCAGCTTCCACAAGCTCCAGCACCGCCACGTGGCTGACACCGTCTACGTCGACGTTCACCTGCTGATGCCCGACCAGCTCAGTCTTCGGGTGGCCCACGCCCGTGCGTCCGCCGTGGAGGCCCTGATGGCGGCCTGCTTTCCCGAGAACGCGGTCGAGGTCACAAGTCACCTCGAACCCGCGGACCACGACAGCGCACACCCTCATGGACACGCGCCCGTGTCCGGGTCTAGCTGAGCCGGGGCGCTCCCACGGCGAGAAGACTGCACGGCAGACCGCGCATCACACGCTGGCCGGTGGTGCCGAGGAGCAGCCGGCGCAGAGTCGGTCGGTGCCGTCCCAGCACGACGAGCGTGGCACCCGTCTCCTGCGCATGCTTTGCGATCGCCAGCGACGGCTGCCAACCCAGCAGGTGGCGGGCCTCGACGCTCTGATCATGGATCTGCCGCGGGATGCTGACACCCAGGTACGTGCGCAGCGCGGACGCCCCCTCCGACACCTGCCGCAAGCCCGTCTCCACGGACGGATCACTGCGGACGGCGGATGCCCCCTCGCTCGGTCCGACGTGGACCGCCTCAAGCACCGCGCCGTCCCTGAATGCCTGGACGTACCCCGCGCGCAGCGCGAGCTTGCACTCGCGGGTGTAGCCGACGCCGACGATGACGCGCCGCGGGCCCGCGGCCTCAGGCCCCACCACCAACACGGGCGCGCGGCAATCCCGGACCAGCGCCTCCGCGGTGGACCCCACCGCGAACCGCTCCAGGAGGCCCTTCCGGGTGGCGGCCACGACCACCAGGTCGCATTTGAGGTCTGCCGACATCGCAGACAGTGACGCAGCCGGGTGCCCCTGGACAGTGTGGCCGTCGATGTCCAGGCGATCGTCCGGGAAGCGGGTAAGGAGCGCCGCGAGATCTGCGCGGGCGCGCGCCGTAGACGCCACAGTGGGCGCCGCCACGAGCACGGTCACCCGCGATCGGTCACGGCGAGCGATGCGCAACGTCTCCCGAAGAACGCGCTGGGCGTCGGGGCCCAGGTCCGTCCCCACCAGGATGTGCCGGTAGCCCGCGGTGTTCATGGCGATCGCGGGTTTCAAGGAGCGTGCCCGTATCGTCCGCCCCGCCACACCCCGGCGACGCCGTCCTATCGCCGCCATCGCAGCCACCGCAGCGCCGCAGTTGCTGCGCCGCCGTCCGCCCGCGCGCACAAACTGCACCGACGTCGGCCGCCTGCCGTCCCGGACAGACAGGCAAGCTCTGGAAGAATTGCGCGGGCCGTGCTTCACTGCCCGACCCATGAAAGCCGCGCACATTGTGGCTGTGGTCTGGGGTGTCGGCGGGGTGCTCGCCCTGCTCAGCCAGGCCATCGTCAAATTGACCCCAATTGCCCTCGAACCCCTCGGTTCGAGCCTGGCGTGGCCAGCAATACTCGCGTACGCGTTCTCGGTCGTCTTCATGGCGTACAGCGAGGGGTGGCGCGGGTTCCACCGGAAATTCTCGCCGAGGGTCGTTGCCCGCGCCGCGTGGCTGGCCGACAACCCGCGACCACTGTGGCTCGCTCTCGCGCCCGCTTTCTGCACGGGCCTGATTGGGGCGTCGCGCAAGCGGATGATCGTAGCCTGGGTGCTGCCCATGGCGATCGTCGTCCTGGTGCTCGTCGTCCGCATGTTCCCACAGCCTTGGCGCGGGGCGGTGGATGCCGGCGTCGTCGTCGGCCTCACCATTGGTTGCGCGTCGATCTTCTACCACGGCATCCGCACGCTGCGCGGCATGCGCCCGGACACTCCGCTCGACCTCCCGCCCGCGCTCGCCGAGACGGAAGTGGACGTCTGAGGGACGGCAGCCGGCCCGCGTTGAGCGGATGTTACAGAACAATTACGTGCGGGTGCCCGGGAACGTGGATAATGTCCCGACTAAGTGAATGTGTCCGCGCGTCCGCTATTTGGGGGTTCTACCTTGCTCGACATCAAAGCACTCCGCCGGGAAGCAAAGGCCGCAGGCGTCTACGACCGCCGCGAAGGCCGCACCTGGCTCAAGTTGTTGTTCCTTCTCTCCGTCGTCGCCGGGCTCATTGCCGTGCAGGCGACGGCGCCGTTCTGGGTCGCGGCCCTGCTCGTACCGGTGACCGGCTGGTTCTTGACGGGCACCGTGATGATCGGCCACGAGGGGGGCCACAAGGCCCTGTCGCGCAGCAACGCGCGCAACAACCTGATGCTGCACCTGGCGTTTCCGCTCATGGGCGGGCTGGGCGCGCAGTACTGGAAGTACAAGCACAACGTCAAACACCACGCCTACCCCAATGTGGTCGGCGAGGACCCCGACATTCTCCTGTGGCCCATGGCGTGCACGCGCCAGGTGCACGAGGCCTCTGGCCCCGCCAAACAGTTCTTTCAGAAGCATCTTCAGGGGGCCGCTTTCTGGCCTCTGACCACGCTGCTGCCGGTTTCCATGCGCGGCTCGAGCTTCATCTACCTCTACAAGCGAATCAAAGAGCGCGGCATGGACCGCGAGGTCGCGGTGGACCTTTTGTGCCTGGCCGGCCACTACGTTGGCTGGCTTGTGATTCCGAGCTTCTTTGTCGGCTTTGGCCCGGCGCTCCTGTTCTGGTTTGCCACCTGGGCTGCCGTGGGACTGTACCTCGCGATGATCTTCGCGCCGGCCCACATGGGACTGCCCATCTACACCGGTCACCACGATCCCTGGCGCCTCCAACTGGAGACCACCCGGAACCTGCGGCTGCCCAAGATCATCAGCTTCTTTTTCATCGGGCTCGACTACCAGGTGGAGCACCATCTCTTCCCGCGCGTCCCCCACCAGAACATGCCGCTGGCGCGTGAGGTGGTGCGCGCGTGGACGCAGCGGCATGGGATTCCACACCTCGAGGTCAGCTATTGGGAAGGCTTCAAGGATGTGACGCGGTTCATGAACGACGGCTGGAAGTTCGAGCCCATCGACGCTGTGGAAGAAGACGCGCCCGAGGCGCAGCTGGCCCAGGCCGCCTGAACCGCTACGCGTGACCCTGCAACTGCTGGTTGGAGACAGCCGCGACCGCCTCCAGGAGCTGGACGAGGCGTCGGTGCAGTGCTGCATCACGAGCCCTCCGTATTTTGGCCTGCGCGACTACGGCGTGGACGGCCAGATCGGCGCAGAGCCCGAGCTGTCCAGCTACCTCGACCATCTCTGCGAGGTGTTCGAGGGCGTCCGGCGCGTGCTCAAACCTGACGGCACGCTGTGGCTCAACCTCGGTGACTCCTACACCAGCGGGGGCCGCACCTGGCGCGACGCCGACAGGAAGAACGCCGCGCGGGGCATGTCCTACCGCCCCCCCACGCCCGCGGGACTCAAGCGCAAAGACCTCATCGGCGTACCCTGGAGGCTGGCGTTCCGCCTGCAGGACCTGGGGTGGTACCTCAGGACGGACATCGTCTGGCACAAGCCGAATTGCCAACCCGAGTCCGTCAAGGACCGCCCGACGCGCGCGCACGAGTTCCTCTTTCTCCTGTCGCGCAGCGAAAGGTACTTCTACGACCGTCAGGGCGCCCGGGAGACCTCCCCCGCGACGGGGAAGCTGCGCAACCGCCGGACCGTGTGGGAGGTCAACACCGAGCCCTTTCCCGAAGCGCACTTCGCCGTCTTTCCTCCCGCGCTCGTGCGACCGTGCGTGCTGGCCGGCTCGCGGCCAGGGGACACGGTCCTTGACCCCTTCTTTGGTTCCGGAACGGTGGGCACCGTCTGCGACGAGCTCGGCCGCGACTGCATCGGTATTGAACTCAACGCCGACTACGCCGAGATCGCGCGCAATCGCAACGCCGATGGGCACGGCGGGTAGCCACACGACCTTGCGTCGATGGTTGCCGGTCAGAGGCCGGTGGCGACGGCGGCGAGCGCCTCCTCGATGGACACAACCTCCAGACGCCGGTGCCAGCTGTCGGGGTCCACGTCCAGGGCAAACTGCTGCACCCGCGTCTGCCAGACCGCATCGCCGGTGCCCTGGGCCAGGGCCAACAACCCAAGTGTCTGCGCCCTCAGTCTGGGCAGATCGTCGCCCGACAGCGACAGCTGTGCGAGGAGGCGCAGGCGCTCCACATCAGGTTCGCCGGCGTTGAGCATCGACAGCGCTTCGGCCAGGTGTGCCCCGCACGGCGTCTCGAGCGTCCTCCAGAGCGCGGCCGAGCGGTCCGCCAACTCCCGCGCGACGCCGGCCTCGCCCGTGCGCCAGGCAACGGCGGCCTCGGTCAGCGCAATCAGCGCTTCAAGGTAGGGCACCCCGACCTCAGCCACTGCCTCCACAAGGGACTCGTCCACCGTCAACGGAGAGCCCCGCCGGTAGGAAGCCGCCCGGATCAGGAACTCGGCCTTGGCCTCCTTCATCGCCTCACGCCCCTCACGAGCCGCGGCTCGCGCGGCCCTCGCCGCAGACATCGCGGCGCCAAACTCGAGCGCCTCCAACCACGCCGTCGCCTGGTTGAGGAGCAGCCCGGGCCGCGGCGGTCCCGGTGCAAGCTCCGCGGCGCGCTCCTGGCAACGCGCGGCGTCGGCGTACCTGGCCTGCCCGTACCGAAGCCGCCCCTCCAGCTGCGCCAACGTGACCAGCAGCTCAGGGTCATCCTGTCCGTCGCACCAGCGCTCAAACTTGTGGAAGAGTTCGGACTCCCTCTCGACGGGTAGCCGGAACGCGCAATGGACCTGAAGACTGAGGCGCCAGCGCTCAAGCTCCGGGTCGTCGACGGGCCCCAAGGCTTCCAACATGGCAATCCCGCGCTCCCCGCCGGGCAAACGCGCCACCTGCGCGGCCCTCGCGAAGCGGTCGTACAGGCTGACGATCGCCGTAGACGGGGAGATCCGGCTGAGCTCGTGAAGTATGCGGTCCAACGGTCGCGGCTCGAGCGTCCACAACGCCGTGATCAACCACTCCCGGAGCAGGCGTTCGCTACCACCTACCTTTGCGCGCCGAAGGGCTCGGACACCCTCCGCGAGCGCCTCGATGGCCTGGCCGGACTGCCCCGCATTGCGCAGGTTGACCGCGACAACGCGCGCCTCCTCCGCGAGCTCCACCGCGTCGTCGCAGGCGATCAGATGCAGAAGGCGCCCGTGCGCACCGGGAGGCAGAGCGTTGGCCACCAGCGAGTGCGCTGCAGCGCGGGCCGCATCATCGGCAAAGCGCTCGGTCCAGGTGACCGCCGTCGGTCGAACCCGGTGCTCGCCCTCCCACTCCGCGAGGCCTGCGTCGACCAATTGCAGGACCTGCTCACGTAGCGTCGCGACCGGCCGACCCATGACGGCCGAGAGCAGGTCCAGATCCGTGCAGGGCCAGGCCAGCGCCAGCCAGGCGAGCAGCTCGTGGAGCTCGCCGTGGGCGTCCGGGGCCAGCTCGGCGTCCAGCACCGGCGGACCCAACTCAAGGCCCGCACGAAACCGATCCAGCGCGGCCCGGAACACGGTGATGCGGGTTCCGTCCAGGTGCGCCACACCCGCGCGAACCCAACACCCGATCTCGTCCACCACCGCTGCCTGCTGCCCCCCGGTCCGGCGGAACAGCTCCTCGGCGGCGTCCGCGGACAGCGAGCCAAACCGCGAGGAGACGGCAAAGAGCGCGACCAGCTCGGTCTGGCGCAGCGCGCGCAGCTGCACCAGGGGCCAGGCGCCAGCCGTCCTACGGGTGCGGATGACGCTGATCCGATCCCGCACCAGCTCCAACACTCGGGCGGACCAGCGGTCGACGAGCTCCGCATCATCCACAAACAGGACGGCGTCGCCGACAGCTCCGCAGAGGTGGTCCGCGACAAACTGCGCGAGCTCCCCGCTGCCCGCGGGCGCAGGCATGTCGGCCAGGCGGCCCAGGCTCTCAAACGGACGCTCGCCTCGGCCAACCTCCAGCACGGCCATGCCGCCGGCCTCGAGGGCCGCGCGCGCCTCCAACAAGACTCGGGTCTTGCCAGTGCCTCGCCCGCCGACCACGTCGAGCTGCTGCCCGTTGTGCGCGGCGGCAACCACGGCGTCCACGGCGTCGCGTGGGCCCAGCCATGGCGTCGAGGCCCGCGGCGGCGACGACTCCCCGGTCAACAGCCCCAGAACCCGGCGCGCAGAGCTCGGTCGGTCGGCGGAGTCGATGCGCAACAGCGCATCCACGGTCTCAGTCAGCTGCGCGGGCAGGTCGGGGCGGTGGTGATCCAGCGGCAGCGGCACAGTGGAAACCTTCGCGGCGATCAGGCGGTGCATATCGCCGACGGCATGGGGCAGCCGCCCGCTGAGCGCCTCGTAGATCAACACGCCCACCGCATACAGATCGGTCTGCGGTGCTGCCACACCTCCGCGCACCTGCTCGGGCGCCAGGTAGGCTGGCGTGCCGTACACAAAACCGCGCTCCATCTGCGGTTGTCCCAGGGTCGGACCAACCGACAGTCCAAAGTCCAGGACCCGGACGCGCCCATCACTGTCCACGAGGATGTTCGCGGGCTTCAGATCCCTGTGCACGACGCCGCGAGCGTGAACGCGCCGCAGGGTCTCCAGCAGACCGACGACCAGGGGCTGCAGGAGCTCCCACCGGCCGTCAAACCCATCGCCCGGAAACGGTGAGCCTTCCACATAGTCCATGACCAGAAAGTGCGCGTCGTGCTCAACCCCGTCGTCGAGCAGGTGCACGACGCCCGGGACCCGCAGCGCCCGAAGCAGACCAATCTCGCGCCGCACACGCGCGCGCCCCCGCTCGTCCACGTCGCGCAGCAATTTGACCGCCACGCACCCGTCGGCGAGCAGATCCGTCGCGCGAAAGACTGTGCCGGATCCGCCGCGTCCCAGGTACGAATCGAGCCGGTAGCGGCCGGCCACGATCCGCCCTACCTCAGGCGCCTGCCGCTTGTCGGAAGCTGGGAGGGTTTCATCCACCGGTGCATGCTCACCTCCCGCGCTTCCGCATACAAGTGCTTCCCTGTCGCCGCCGCGCATGCTACAAAGCCTTGCGCACTATTCGTACTCAATACTATTGGTGATCATCGTGAGCAATCATCCCCCGGCCGGCGGAGAACTGGACCCCAGCACGGTGCGAATCGACGGACCTGCGGGCACCCTCGGTTATGCCTGGTACCAGACCCAGAACAAGGCGTACTACTGCATGGGAATCGGCAACGGAATCCCGCTCGACGGCGGCAAGACGAACACCTACAAGCCGGCGTCGGGGTTCACCGGGACTACCGCGGAGGCGTTCCTGAGCTGGGCCGCGGGCAAGCTCGGCATCGCCGAGAGCAAAGTGGAGAAGCAGTTCATTCAGATCTCCTACTCTCCCTGGCCCTGAACGCAACCTGGCACGATCCGGCAGCGCCCATGGCCGCAGCCACCGGGCAGACGCTCGACCTTCGAATCCAACGTCAGAGCTCACCCACGGCGTGCTGGGCAGCGGTCGCCGCCAGCGTCGCTGGATTCTACGGTGCCGCCATCAGCCAGCCTGAAGTCGCCCAGCGGGTGGGCGCGTCGCTCTCGGAGCGCGCACGCGTTGACGTCGCGCTCGACGCCGTGGACTGCTTGCGAAGCTTCACCCAGGGGCCGGCGCCGCTCAGCCTCATCACCACGGAGCTGCGCCGCGGCAACCCGGTCTGCGCCGTTGTCGAGTGGAACGACGGGGGTGTGCACTTCGTCCTGATTCACGGGTACGAACCGCAGGCGGACGGTCCGTGGATCGCGCTGGCCGACCCACGGGTGGGCCACGTGCGCCATCGCCTGCGGGACTTTCCGCGCAACTACGCACGCGGCGGGCGCTGGACGTGGACCTGCTGGCTGGCGGGGCCGACCTCCCTGTGATATTGCCGGCCTGTCACGGGGAGTGATTTGTGGCCGGAGACACCAAGCACATTGTGCAATCTCTGGTAGCGAACGCGGCGATTGCGACCGCCAAAGGCGTGGCAGCGGCGTTCCCCTTTCCTCAAGAACACCCGGAGATCGAGTCCACCATCAGCCTGATCACCGTCCAACAGGGGCCCGGCGAGGTGATGGTCGCCACCAAGATCCACCTTGCGCGCGGGCTGAAGACGGCCCAGATTGCCAAGGCCATCAACGAGTTCGAGGCAGAACTCAGAGCCAGGTGTCCGGAAGTACGATGGTCGTTCGTGGAGCCCGACATCCCCAGCGATTCCTAGTCCGCGACGTCGCGATCGACCCCGCGGTTGCGCTCGCCCCCATGGAGGGCGTGACCGACCTGGCGTTCCGGCGTCTGATCCGAGGCATCGGCGGTCCCGGCCTGACGTACACGGAGTTCATCCCGAGCCGCGAGGCGGCGTTGTGCAAGACGCTTCCGGTGCGCTTTGACCCCGACGAGCGCCCCATCGCGCTGCAGATCTTTGGGCGCGACCCGGCGCTGATGGCCACCGCCGCAGAGCGGCTCGAGGACCAGGGCGCCTCGATCATCGACATCAATATGGGCTGCCCCAGCAAGAAGGTGTGCGCCAATTCCGGCGGCTCCGCGCTGATGAAGGAGCCCGACCACGCCATCGCCATCGTTCGGGCCGTCGTCGCGGCGGTCAAGAACGTCCCGGTCACGGTCAAGATGCGCTCCGGGTTTGACGCCAGCTGTCGCAACGCGCCCGAGCTGGCCTGGCGCTGCCAGGAGGAAGGCGCCCAGACCGTGACCATCCACTGGCGCACCCGCGCGGACCTCTACAAAGGGGTCCGCAACATCGACAAGATCGCGGAGGCTGTGGACCGCCTCTCCATCCCCGTCATCGGCAACGGCGACATCTTCACGGTGGAGGACGCGGCGCGGATGTTCGACGAGACCGGGTGCGCGGGGGTGATGGTGGGCCGAGGTGCCATCCGGAACCCGTGGTTGCCCCGGCAGATCGCCCAATTCCTGCGCGGTGAGCCCGTGCGCGAGCCCACGATGCAGGAGCGGCACCAGGCCGTGCTCGCGTACTTCGACCACCTGGCCGAAGCCTACCCGGAGCACCGCGGCCTCAACGGACGCAAGAAGATGTTCGTCCGCCACACGTGCCAGGCCCTGGACGACGGCGACGTCCTCAAGAGGACCGCGCTGCCCGCCAAGACCAACGAGGAGCTGCTGGCAGCGCTGGACGAGTACTTCAGCGAGCGGTCGGTCAGCCAGCCACACTCATGAGCAACAGCTGCGCGATGTACGCCGGCTTGGCCTCGCCCTCGATCTCCAACGCTACATCGTAGGTGAACAGCCAGGTCCCAGGCCGCTTCTCCGTAATCTCGGCCACCTTCACCGCCAGGCGCACGCGCTTGCCGGTCAACACCGGCGCCACAAAGCGCACCTTGTTGAGCCCGTAGTTGATCCAGCTGCCGTGGCCTTCGGGCTCGAGCAGGAGCGGGTCCAGAAGCGTGACGCTCATGCTGAGTGTCAGGAACCCATGCGCGATGGTGCCGCCAAACAGCGGGGTCGCGCGCTCCGGGTCCACGTGAATGAATTGGTGGTCGCCCGTGGCGTCCGCAAACTGGTTGACCCGCGGCTGGTCAATCTGGACCCACTCGCTGTGGCCAAGGTCCTTGCCGGCAAAGCTCGCAAGCTCGGCGAGCGTGACTCTCTGGGGCATGATCTCCTCCTGGGTTGGGCACCCTGTCCGGGCGCGGCTCTTTCGTACCGGGTCCGCTCCGGGGTAACAATGGCCAACCCTGAGAGGACAGCCGCTCCATGAAGAAGAATCACGTCCTGGCCATGGCCGCTCTTGCGGTGGCGGCGGGAGGTCTCGCCTACTACTTCTTCGGTCGCGCCGCCACCACCGGTGCGCCGCAGGTCGCCGCCGTCGGTACCCCACCGGAAAAACTGCTCGCGGCCCACTGCGGAACCTGCCACGTGACGCCGGAGCCGACTCAGATGACGCGCGAGCGTTGGCCGTTCGTGGTCCAGTGGATGGGCAATTACGTCGGCATCAAAAACATCGACTCGGTCAACGAGCGGCTCGTCATCACCCAATACATCCCCGACACACCACGCATGTCGCCGTCGGACCTCGGCAGGCTCGAGGCCTGGCTGGTGGCCCAGTCCAAACCCCAATCGGAGATGCGTATCGCCAGGCCGCGGGCCAAGGTCACCACGCGCTTCAAGCCCTGGAAGCCCGGATGGGTCGCGGACAGGGATCTTGTCACGCTGGCCGCCGTGGATGAGCGCCGCGGAAGGGTGCTGATTGGCGCCGGCGTTCCCGAGCAGCCGCAGCTGTACTCCATCACGCGCTCCGGAGAGGTGGAGTGGACGGTTCCGCTGGTGAGCGAGGCCATCGACGTCGAGTTCATTGACGACCGGTACCGAGTCACGATCATCGGCGCCTTCGACACAGACCGCGGGATCGGACAGATCCTGGACATCGTCCCCGGCGCGCCGCCGTCGCAGGTCATGCTGCTCAACGGCGGTCACAGAATGACGCACACGGTCACGCGCGACCTCGACGGGGACGGCCGCAAAGACCTGGTCACCACGAGCTTTGGCGACGGATACGGACCGGGCGGGCTCGGCCGCACCAGTGTGTTGTGGGCCACGGAACAATTCGCCGAGATCTACGCAGCTGGCGCCGCGGAGATTCCTCCGGGGCCGCTGCGTGGCGCGCTGGACGAGCGGGTGCTGATGCAGGAGGCCGGACCGCTCAACGTTGTCGTCGGCGACTTTGACGGCGACAAGAAGGAGGACATTCTCCTCGCACGGGCGCAGGGGCGGCAGCAGCTCATCCTCTGGCGTAACAAAGGCGGGCGCGACTTTGAGAAGATCGTGGTCAAAGAGTGGTTCCCTGGGTTTGGCCTCAACCATGTAGAGGCCGCCGACTTCGACAACGACGGCGATCTCGACCTGGTGGTCGTCACCGGCAACAACATGGAGATTCCAGAACCTCCATTGCGCCCCTACCACGGCGTTCGCGTGTTTGAGAACGAGGGCCAACTGCGCTTCAAGGAGCGCTACCACTACCCGTTCTACGGCGCCCTCGACGCCGTTGTGCGCGACTTTGACAACGACGGCGACCCTGACATCGCCAGCATCGCCTTCTTTGTGGATTGGGAAGACCCGGAGTCCTTCGTCTACCTGGAGAACACAGGACCGTACACATTTGAGGCGAGCGGCCTGGCGAAGGGGGATTTTTGGCCGCTGGCTGACCATCGGCGCGGGCGACGTCGACGGTGACGGAGCACCCGACATTGTGCTCGGGAACGCGCGCCTGCCCATGGGCCTGGGGGCCACGGAGGAGGCCAGCGTGAAGAAACAGCTGGCCGCAGCCCCCTCTGTCATGGTCCTGCGCAACGGACCCTGAGAGGCCGTTTGAGGATGTGGACAGGTCCTCCCGCCGGCTGACCTGCGCCCCGTCACCGTAGACGCCCCCGTCGCTTGGTCGCGTGGCAACGACATGCTCCCTCGCGCCAGGGATTCCCACGGCGGCGAGGCTTGCCCATGCTCGGTCCGAATCTGCAAACACCCGCTGACCATGACCTGATTTCTGTATCCCTCGCCTTGGTTTGCTATCCTCGGCGAATGGTCAAACCCGTCTGTGTCTCTCTACTCCTCCTGGTCTGCGCATGTTCGGATCCCGGTGGTGTCTCCGCCAGCGGAGCCGACACGGACACTGGCGGTGCCGACGCCGGTTGCGACACCGAGGAGTGCGTCTGCGAGGCGCCGCGCGCGGTGTGCGGTGGAGCGTGCGTCGACACCCGCAATCACGCACTTCATTGCGGCGCCTGCGACCGCGCCTGCCCGACGGGCGTCGCCTGCCGAGCCGGCGCCTGCGACGACTGCGAGGGGGCAGATTGCTGCACCGAAGGGACGACTCTATGCGACGGCGTGTGTGTGGATACCCAAGGTGACAGCGAGCACTGCGGAGGCTGCGACACACCCTGCGCTGGCACCTGCCAAATGGGCGTGTGCCTCGACGGTGGCTGCGACGGAGAATTGTGCGACGGAGCGTGTGTAGACACCCGCTCGGACGGCGAACATTGCGGTGGCTGCGGGCAAGCCTGTCCCGACGGCGCGACCTGCGTCGAGGCGGCGTGCGCATGTGGCGACGGCGAGGCGCTATGCGGCGACGATTGCGCCGTGCTCGCCTCCGACAACCTGCACTGCGGCGACTGTGACAATGCCTGCGACGACGACAGCAGCTGCGAAGGCGGCGAGTGCGAGCTCCTGGTGGACCCGCGCCAACCCAGCGGGCATCTCGGCACGCTGTTCTGGGCCGCCGAACTCGACAACCGCGACATCTACCTGAACGATCCACCGACGATCGACGCGCCGTTCGGTTTTGTGCTGGTCAACCCTGGCCAGGAGGACGCCCACATCTCGGTCACGGACCCCGATGGCGACCTGGAAGGGGCCTCCACCGAGGTCTATGTATACGGGGCTCACGACGAATTCGAGCAGCGCGTCTACACGGAGATCGTCGGCGCCGATGGCCGCATCGGGGACCCGGTCGTCGGCACCCTGCGAGACGTGGCGATCCCGCCGGGCGCCATGCTGCAGCTCCCCGTGGGGCGGTACCAGGTCCCCGACGACGCCAACACCTTCGAATCGCTGGGCTGGAAGATCGAGTCCGACCTTCCCATCGCCGCGTTCATGTTCAACCCATTGTGCTGCGATCGGAGCGGCAGCGCCGGCGCGAGCCTTTTGGTTCCGAGTCAGGCCGCGGGAACGCGTTATGTCGTCGCCTCGCCGCCCCACGCGGGCCGGCACCCGGCCACGCTCACCGTCATGGCGGCAGACGCGCGGGTCGGGGTCACCATCACCCTCACCGACGACCGGCTCTGGGGAGGCGTCCTGGTACCGGAGCCGGACGCCAACGGCGTGGTGCGAACCCCCCTGCGCCCAGGCGAGGTGCTCAACCTGGAGACCATGCGCAGGGACGCGCCACCGGAGCCGGACCTCAGCGGCTCCATTGTAGAGGCTGACGGCCCCGTGCTCGCCACCGCCGGGCACCGATGCGCGCGGCTCGGCGGGGGCGCCTGCGACCACGTCGAGGAACAGCTCATCCCCTCCGCGCTGCTGGGAACGCGCCACGTCATCGCCACCGCTCCAGGCGTCAGCTGGGTTCAGTTCACCGCCGACACCGACACCGTCATCACGCTCAGCGCGCCACCCGCTGAGCTCGCCGCCGTCGGCGGTGGGACCTGCGACGCCTACACCGACGGCGCCGACATCACTCTGCCGCGGGCCACGAGCTGTACCCTGCCTACCGAGGTCTCCCTGACCGCCACCGCGACCAGCCCCGTGTTGATCGTGACCTACCAGGGAGGGAACAAGTCGATGCACCAGCAGCTGCCCGTCGCCCGCTGGCGCCACCGCTACCTCGCGCCCGTGCCGATGGTCGGTGCAGACGCGGAGCTCCTCGTCTCTGCGCACGCGGGGGCCGTGGTGATGATCGACGGCGAGGAGCTGAGCCTCGAGCCCCTCAGCGACGAGTTCTCAGTCGGGCGACGGACCATCAGCCCCGGCCCCCACGAGGTCTCCTCCGACCTCCCGATCGGTGTGGCCGTCGTCGCACAGGGCACCGCCACAGGGTGGTCGTTTCCGGCCGGATTTGGGCCCTGACCATCAGCCTTTGCCGGCTGGTGCCGCCCGCTCGCGCGAGAAACCGGGTTGGCGCACGCTCGCGTCCGGCGAAGGGCCCGCCGCGCCCAGGATGATTGCGGCCAGCGCAACCAGCGCTTCACCGGCGGCGCCGTCGACATGGACGTCAACCCTGTCCAGCCCCCGGTGCGGCGGGCCCAGGTTGATCAGTCCAATGGGGACGCCTCGCTCGGCAGCGCCGCGCAGGAACCGGTAGCCCGAGTAGACCGTGAGGCTCGACCCGACGATGAGCAGCGCCTGCGCCTCCTCCAGCAGCGCGGTCGAGGCGTCGTGCACGGGGCGCGGCACGTTCTCCCCAAAGAACACAACCTGCGGCTTGAGGACGCCGCCGCACGCCAGGCATCCGGCCACCTCAAAGGCGCGAACCTCAGGGGCTGAGACGCGGGCGTCACCGTCGGGTAAGGCCTCGCCGGGACCTTGTTCCTGCAGTCCATTGAGCCGCAGCAGGCGCTGGTGCAACGACGAGCGCGCCTCCACAGCGCGACAGGACAGGCAGCCAACCTGGGAGAGCGTACCGTGAAGTTCAATGACCTCCGGGCTCCCCGCCTTGTGGTGCAACCCGTCCACATTCTGGGTCACCAGCCCCGACAGCGCGCCGGCGGCGCCGAGCCGCGCCAAGGCCAGATGGGCCTGGTTTGGCTGGGCATCCCGGAGCCGTGGCCAGCCGCGCACCGCCCGCGCCCAGTACCGCTGCCGCCCGTACCCGTCAGCCACAAACTCCTGGTAGGTGATGGGTCCGCGCACCCGAGGAGCCGCGGTGGGGCCCCGGTAATCAGGGATTCCGGACTCCGTGCTGCAACCGGCGCCGGTCAGGACGAGCGGGGTGCGCCCGCGAAAGAGGCGTGCCAGGGCGGCGGAGTCCGTCACGGTCGCCAGCCAAGCCCCACAGTGATCCCGTAGGTAAAAAGGTCGTCCGTAAACCCATCGAACTCGTCGATGGTGAACCCGTAGTGGCGGTAGTATCCCTGCGCAACCACTGCGAGATTTCGCTGGACCTTCACCGCCAGCCCCGCGCTCGCGACCACACCCCAGCCGTCCTTGTCGATGTTGGTGGTTCCGGCCGTGAACTGTCCGCTGGTGGGCCCGCCGCCGAGTTGTCCGTGCAGCTCCAGCGACTCGCCGACCGGCAGGAACAGCCACGCACTGAGCTCCAACATGTCCAGCGCCACATCCGCGTCTACGTCGGCGGTGCCGCCTCCTTGCGCGGGTGGCACCATCACGGTGACCGGGAAGCCGAATCCAGCCCCGCTGAAACCGAGGCTGAGCCCGAGGTCCACCCCAAGGTCGAACCTCCAGCCGGCCTCTGCGGCCACCAGCGCCCCAATGTTTGGGTTTGATTCCGTGGTCGGTGCGTCGAAATTCGCCACGGCCACCGCGAGATCGAAACCTCCAAAGGGCCCCTCACCCGCTTGGGCTGGGACCGCCGCAAGCGCGACTACGGCGACGCCAAACGCAGCCAGGCATGTCCGGTACATCGTTCTCCCTGTGTGAATCGTCTGCGCTGACAGTCCGGTCGCCCGTGCCACACTAACGCACCGCGAAGAGCACCAACGCCGTGACCAGCGTCACGACGCCAAGTGTGAGGAGCACGAGGGCTACGGTCGCGAACAGCGAGGCGCCCGTGGCGGACCGCGACAGCGCGACGGGCTGGGTCAGGGGCTCAGGCGGTGTGTACACCGGAAGGCGCACCGTCGCGGGCAGCGCCGCGGGCCGCGACTCTGGGGCCGCGACCACCGGCCCTATCTGCGTCAATTGCTCGGTCAACCGATACCGCTCGTCCACGGAGACCTCGTCCACGAGCGGCTCCGTGGGAGGCTGGGGCCCGACCGAGTCCAACACGATGGCCACGCGGTTGAGGGCACCAATCACTTCCGCTGCGCTCTGCGGACGGTCTTGCGGCTTCTTCTCCAGCATCCGCATGACCAACGAGGCCAGCGCAGGCGGAACGTTCGCATTGAGGGGAGGCACCGCTTCCCGCATGTGTTTGACCGAGGTCTCCACGCGGGAGCGACCGATGAAGGGAAGCCGCCCCTCGAGCATCTCGTAGAGCACGACACCCAGCGCATAGAGGTCCGCTGTCGCGTCGATCACCTTTCCGCCCGCATGCTCGGGCGCCATGTACTCGGGCGTTCCGACCACCAGCCCTGACTGGGTCAACACCGAGTTCGGTCGGTCGAGCAGCTTCGCGACCCCAAAGTCCACAACTTTGACGCTGATTCCGCCAGATTCGGGGCGCAGGAGGATGTTCTGGGGCTTCGCATCACGGTGCAGCACGCCCTGCTCGTGGGCCGCACCGAGCGCGGCCACAACCTGCGCGGCGACGTCCATCGTCATCCGCACCGGCACCCGCTCCAGCCGATGGATCGTGGCGCTGAGGGTCTCGCCCTCCACGAACTCCATGGCCAGGTACAACGTGCCGTCGAACTGGCCGTAGTCGTAGATCATGGCCACGTTCGGATGCCGAATCTTGCTGGCCGCGACCGCCTCAAAGTGGAACCGCTGGGCCATCGCAAGTTCGGGCGCGAGGTGGGGGTGCAGCACCTTGAGCGCGACCGGGCGCTCGATGAGCTCCTGCCGCGCGAGGAAAACCTGGCCCATGGCCCCGCTGCCCAACAGCCGAAGCACGCGGAACTTGTCCGCCACCAGCGTACCCGGTGCCACAAGGAGGCGAGGCGGCGCGCGCCGACCCGCGGGCCCACTGGTCGGGTCCGAACCACCCACCAAGGTGTCCGGCTCCCCGTCACGTACACGATCTGGCAACGACATGGCCCCCGCAACTCGATCTCGAGCCCGCTCCACCACAAGTAAGCACACCGCGTCGCCGCGGCAACGACTGGGTTGTGTTTGTGCGATTGGATCCGCAACAACGCAATCACCAGCGCGACAAAGTGATCACCTTGTGGCCCAGCTCCGCGGAGCCCCCGCCCCAACAATCGGAGGACCACGGGCCGATTCAGGCTGGCCGCCGTCGCCTCTCGCGGCCGCGGCGACCACAAGACCCGGATTGCGCGCGATGGGAGCGGGCGGTGATCCCCCGCATTTCAAAACGCGGCTCAACTTTTGATCCCATCAGACCGATTCGAAACTCGCGCACCTGCGTTGAAACCGACCGTGAGCCTGTTACATTGAAAGGACACGCATCGGGTCGACCATCTGGGGGGATATTGACCAACCCATCGGCAGCGAGCTGGTCCGAGAACGAACGTACGGACGTCCGACGACTTCCCATCGGGAGTGTTGTCTCGGGGCGGTACAAGATTGAGCGCGTTCTCGGGTCCGGCGGATTTGCTGTCGTCTACCAGGCGTACGACCCCCTCATTGACCGCCGGGTTGCGGTCAAGGTGCTGGAGCTGCACCACCAGACCACCGACGCGGAGCTCCACCGTAAACTTCTCATCCAGTTCCGCCAGGAGGCGCAGAGCGCCGCGAGGATCCAGCATCCCAACGTCGTGACGATCCACGATATGGGCGTCACCGAGGAGACCGAGCAACCGTTCATCATCATGGAGCTGCTCGACGGTCACGACCTCGGCGGCGAGCTCGACCGCTTTGGACCCATGCACCCGACGCGGGCCATCCCCCTGTTCGTCAAGGCCCTCCAGGCGCTCGGCGTGGGCCACCGAATGCACGTGGTCCACAAAGATCTGAAGCCCGGCAACGTGTTTCTCACATCGCCCCACAGCGACGAGGAAGACATCCGCGTAGTGGACTTTGGTATCGCCCGCCTCGGAACCGAAGCTGCGCAGATCTACGGTCCTGACGTCGTCGTAGGCACGCCGCGCTACATCGCGCCGGAGCTGCTGCGGCAACAGCAGGCCACACCCGCCGTGGACGTGTACCAGATGGCGCTGATCCTCGGAGAGTGCCTCTCCGGCAACCCGCTCGTACCCGACGACGACGTGGAGGTCTGCACCGGCCGCCACCTGCGCGGCGAAGTCTTCGTCCCAATGCACCTCCAGGCCACGGAGCTGGAGCCGATCCTCCACAAGGCGCTGTCGCGCAAACCCGAGGACCGGTTCAAAGACGCCGCTGGGTTCTGCAGGGCGCTGGAAACGGTCGACCCGGCGAAGATTCCGCTGGCCCAATGGGACCCGAGTGCGCTGCTCGTCCGGTCTGAGAAGACGACGACCGGGATCTCGGCCCGCGACACCCTGCTGCAAACGGGACCAACCTTCACCGAACCCGGCGCCGCGTCCGTAAGCATCATGATGCGCACGCCGTGGAAGGTCGGCGCCGCCATCGACGGCGAGGAGGAGATCGAACCGGAGCCGCTGCTGCCGATCGAGGAGCTCGACACCGCCGTTCGCGTCGCGAGCGTCCAGTCCGAACGCGGCCCCGGCGCTGGCCCGTGGCTCATCGCGGGGTTTTCCGTCCTGTTCGGCGCGGTCATGGCGCTGATGCTTGCCGTCGCAATCGTAATGTGGCCGACCAATCCCGCGCTCGCCCCGGCGGGGGAGAACCCCGTCGCCGCACCGACGGAGGGCCAGCCGCCCGCATCCGATGCCCCCATCATCCCGGCGACGGCAGTGCCTGCCACGCCCGACGCGCCCAAGGACAGCGCCGCGCAGCCCGGCGACCACGACGCGGCGGTCGACGCGATTGTGGCGGTTCCTGCCACCACCGGGACGCCCGCAGTGGCAGAGCCCAAGGTCACGGAGGTCAAGGACAAGAAAGAAGACGTGCGGCCCGCCGCAGCCGTGGTAAAGAAGGGGAGTACCTCGTCCAAGGCTCGCCGGCCACGGGCGCAACGTCCACCGCGCGTGACGACCCCGCCAAAGAAGAAGGGGACGGAGCGTCCTAGGTGGGTGGTGTCGAACGGCCCTTGGCGGATGTTGTGGGC